>DAIOVT010000330.1:0-4861 GCA_036758885.1 Kineosporiaceae bacterium | reverse complement strand
GCGCACTGGTCAGCTGTTCGCCGGCCGGGCGGAAGATCGGGTCGTAACCGAACCCGTTCTCGCCCAGCGGTTCCCGGATCAGCACACCGTGCATCTCGCCGTGCACCACGTGCTCGGAACCGTCCGGCAACACCAGAGCCACGGCGCAGGTGAAGTGTGCCGCGCGGTGCTCGTCGGGCACGTCGCCGAGTTGCGCCAGCAGCAGTTCGAGGTTCGCCCGGTCGTCGCCGTGCCGGCCCGACCAGCGGGCGCTGAAGACGCCCGGGGCACCGCCCAGCACGTCCACGCACAGACCGGAGTCGTCGGCCACGCTGACCAGACCGGTGGTCGCGGCCAGCGCCCGGGCCTTGAGCAGCGCGTTCTCGGCGAAGGTCACCCCGGTCTCGACGACGTCCGGGATCTCGGGGAACGCGGAAGCGTCCAGCACCTCGACGTCCAGGTGGTGCTCGGCGAGAATCCGGCGCATCTCGGTGACCTTGTGCTGATTCCTGGTGGCCAGCAACAGCTTCTGCGGGCCTGCCGCGTCCGGCCCGGTGGCAGCGGTCACCTCAGCCCTCCAACGCGCGGCGCTGGATCGCGGCGAGATCGGCGCAGCCGGCGACGGCCAGGTCGAGCAGCGCGTCGAGCTCCTTGCGGTCGAACGGCGCCCCCTCGGCGGTGCCCTGCACCTCGACGAAGCTGCCCGATCCGGTGACCACGACGTTCATGTCGGTCTCGGCGCGAACGTCCTCGGTGTAGCAGAGGTCGAGCAGGGGGCGACCGTCGACCACCCCGACGCTGACCGCCGAGACCGAGTCGGTCAGAGCCCTGGCGCCGGCCTTGACGTGTCCCTTGGCCACGCCCCAGGCGATCGCGTCGGCGAGCGCGACGTACGCCCCGGTGATCGAGGCGGTGCGGGTGCCGCCGTCGGCCTGCAGCACATCGCAGTCGAGCACGATCGTGTTCTCCCCCAACGCCTTCGTGTCGATCACCGCACGCAGCGAGCGGCCGATCAGCCGGGAGATCTCGTGGGTGCGTCCGCCGATCTTGCCGCGTACCGACTCCCGGTCGCTGCGGGTGTTGGTCGCGCGCGGAAGCATCGCGTACTCGGCGGTCACCCAGCCCTTGCCCGATCCGCGCCGCCAGCGCGGCACCCCCTCGGTGAAGCTGGCGACGCAGAGCACCCGGGTGGCGCCGAACTCGACCAGCACGCTGCCCTCGGCGGCATCGAGCCAGTTGCGGGTGATCTTCACCTCGCGTAGCTGTGCCGGGTCGCGGCCGTCGGCGCGCGGGGACGATGCGGTGTCAGTCATGCGTTGATGATCCGTTCTCTACCAGTCGGTTTGCGGTTCTGCATGATCACGATGGGGGTGAGCAGTTCTGCATGATCACGGGAGGGTGTGGGCGAGGCCGGGTGCGGCCAGGGTGATCGGCCCCGCGAAGGTCTCCCGGGCCTGGGCGAGCACCACGTCGGGATCGTTCCAGACCGGCAGATGGGTGAGCATCAGCTGGGCGACGCCGGCCTCGGTGGCGATCTGGCCGGCCCGGCGGCCGGTCAGGTGGATTCCGCGGGCGGCGTCCCGGCCTTCGACGAACGACGCCTCGCAGAGGAACAGATCGGCGTCCCGGGCGGCCTCGACCAGGTTCGGGCAGGCGTCGGTGTCGCCGCTGTAGGTGAGCACCGCGCCGTCCGCCTCGACCCGCAGGCCGTAGGCCTCGACCGGGTGCAGCACCTGGCGCGGGGTGATCGTGAACGGCCCGAAGGCGATCGGCTCGTCGGGCAGGTACTCGTGCACCTCGTAGGACTTGGCCAGCGATCCGTGCTCGTGCTCGCCGTAGGCCTTCTCGAGCCGGTCGAAGGTGTTGGCCGGGCCGTAGACCGGCAGCCGCTGCTCGGGAGCACCGGCCGGGTTGTAGTTCAGCGCCACGTAGAGGGCACACATGTCGACGCAGTGGTCGGGGTGCAGGTGGGAGAGGAAGACCCCGTCGAGCTGTTCAGGTCGCACATAGTTCTGCAGCGGGCCGAGCGCGCCGTTGCCCAGGTCGAGCAGGATGCGCCAGGTGCGGTCCTCGCCGTCCACGGCCTCGACCAGGTAGCAGGACGACGGTGAGGACGGCGAGGGAAAGGACCCCGAACACCCGATCACCCGAAGTCTCATGCCGCCCCCCTCGCTCAGGCCCCGACCGGACGGGCGGCGAGTTGCAGACCCTGTTCGACCTCGACCACCTCGGGCCCGAGGAACCGGCGGGCCAGGCGGGTGAACTCCGCGGCGTCGCCGGTCGTCGCGAACACGTGCTCCGGGGCCGGCAGCGACTCGTCACGGCCGAGGCCGCGGGCGGTGAGGATGCGGTAGACGTCCTTGGCGGTCTCCTCGGCGCTGGAGACCAGGGTCACCTGTTCGCCCATCACGTAGGAGATCACCCCGGTGAGCAGCGGGTAGTGGGTACATCCGAGCACCAGGGTGTCGACGCCGGCCTCGCGCACCGGGTCGAGGTATTCGTGCGCGACCTGCAGCAGCTCGGGGCCGGTGGTGATGCCGGCCTCGACGAACTCGACGAACCGCGGACAGGCCTGTTCGGTGAGGGTCAGTTGTGGCGCGGCGGCGAAGGCGTCGTCGTAGGCCTGCGAGGTGATCGTGGCCCGGGTGCCGATCACGCCGACCCGGCCGTTGCGGGTGGCCGCGACGGCTCGCCGGGCGGCCGGCTGGATCACCTCGACCACCGGCACCGCGTAGCGTTCGCGGGCGTCGCGCAACACCGCGGCGCTGGCCGAGTTGCACGCGATGACCAGCATCTTCACGCCGCGGTCGACCAACTGGTCCATGATCGCCAGGGCGAACTGACGCACCTTCGGGATCGACCGCGGACCGTACGGGCCGTTGGCGGTGTCGCCGATGTAGAGCACCCGCTCGTGCGGGAGTTGGTCGAGCACCGACCGGGCCACGGTGAGCCCGCCGACCCCGGAGTCGAGAATGCCGATCGGCGCGTCCGGGCCGGCCGGGTGCTGGGGGCCGACGCGGGGCAGGTTGCCGGTCTGCGGTGCACCCGGGTCGGAGATCTTCGGCCCGGGGCCGACGGGCGGGTTCATGGCGGGACGCGACGTGTCCCCGGCCGCGAGATTCGCGGCGGGATTCACGGCGGAGCCGACGATGGCGCAGGCGTGCACGTCAGGCAGAGTACGACAGCCGACCAGACAGAGCCGCGCCACACGAGAAGGTGGGGGCAGGTTTGGGCAGGGTCACATTCCCCACAGCCGGTCGCCCGGGTGCTGCATCGGTCAGTGCAGCGAGGCGATCAACGACTCCTGCCAGTACGTGAGCGCCTCGTAGATCGCCGCCAGCCGTACCCAGGCGGGGTTCGGCACGCCTGCGGCCTCGACCGGTGCGTCCGCGGGGGCGTCGGGGTCGTCGTCCAGCAGTTGGTGGGCCGCCTGCAGGCGGTCGTGCAGCTCGGCGGCGTCCTCGTCGGTGCGCACGCCGAGCCGTTCGGCGAGCACCAGCCGCACGTCGGTCAGCGACCGCATCAGGGCGTCGGCCTCGTCGCGGGTCAGCAACACCGGTTCAGGACGGCGCAACGCCGCCGCCGCGGTGCCCAGCGTGCGCTGCTTGAACTCGCGCAGCGAGTACTCGGTGAGCCGGCGGAAGCTCTGCGCCAGCTCGGGGTCGTCGCGATTGCCGTCCGGCAGCAGCCGGGCGACGGCGGGGTCGCTGGGAGGCTCGACGCTCAGCGAGGCGACCAGCGAGTCCCAGGTGTCGTCCGGCTCGGTCTTGTTCGCTTCGATGTCGTCCGGTTCCGTGTCGTCCGGCTCGGTGTCGGGGTCGAGCAGTTCAGCGGTCTGCTCGATCAGGTCGGCCAGCAAGGCCAGCTCGCCGGTGTCGAGGTGAACCTGCACGGTGCCGCCGCGGCGGCCGCGGAACGGGCCGGTGAACTGTCCGCCGAGTCGGCGCAGACCCATCAGTCGTCCTTCTGGAACGTGGCCCACAGGCCGTACTCGTGCATCGCGGTGGTGTCGCGCTCCATCTCTTCACGGCTGCCGTTGGAGACCACTGCGCGGCCCTTGGTGTGCACGTCCATCATCAGCTTCTGGGCCTTGCTCTTGGAGTACCCGAAGTAGTTCTGGAAGACGTGCGAGACGTAGCTCATCAGGTTGACCGGGTCGTTCCAGACGATGGTCACCCAGGGCACGTCCGGCTGCACCAGCAGATCGGACTCGGGTCGCTCCACTTCGACCGGGGCGATGGACACCCGTTCACTCTACGGGGGCGGCCGCCAGGCGGCAGACACAGCGAGACCACCGGTCATCACCACCCGCTCCGTTCCCGTCCTGGGCGCAGACCTGTCGCCTGATCACCGTCGCAGACAGCACGTCACGAGCGGCTACGGCCGGTCCCTCCATCGCTGAGATGACCCGAGAATCCAGAGAGCGCGGCGCCAAGATCACCTGGACCAGCCTGACCGGGCTCCGCTCGATCCATCTGGACCGAGAGTCCTTGACCAGTCACACAGCGAACGACACATCCGGTCACCCCAGGTTTCTGGCCGGGATGTGGCCGCTTCGTTCCATGACAGCCTGATCAAGTACGTGCGGGTCTCACCGATGCCTTCGCGCGAATTGGCACTTACCGTGATCTTTGTGGCAAATCTGGTGCAGCGTTGGCGCGAGGCCGCCGTCGTCCAGCGAGTGATCCGCACCTGCACGGCGTCCTCTCTGACCGAGCTCGAAACCGAACTGCGACGCATATGCGGTGCCAGCGCCGATCTGCACCTCTGGTTGTGGCTACCGACCGGAAGCGCGTTCATCGATTCCTCCGGCACACTGCGCCACGACGTTCTCCTGCTCTCCGGACGAGGCGCCACCATGGAGTTGACCGTGCCTGGTGGG
>DAIOVT010000329.1:0-4866 GCA_036758885.1 Kineosporiaceae bacterium | reverse complement strand
GGCGGCCTTGGCCGGGCCGAACGCGGAGGCATCGACGGTGACGTCGACCAGTTCGTCGGGCACCACCATCGAAGGCACCGGTGCCGCCGGGTCGGGCAGGTCGAACGGATTCGCCGGGTCGGTGCGCAGCTGCCGGTCGCGCTCGGCGGCCACCGACGCGGGCAGCACCACCCAGTAGACGGCGGGCACCCGCCAGCGCGATGCGGCCAGCTCCACCGCGCGCAGGCACACCCGGTGCGTCTGCACATGATCGGGATGCCCGTAGCCACCGCCCGGGTCGTAGGTGATCACCGCGTGCGGGCGCAGGGCCGCGATCCGCTCGGCCAGCGGGGCCGCGGCGTCGTCCACCGCGGCGAGCGCGAACGCCTGCGGGGCGACGTCCGCCGGCAGGACCACCGCACCGGTGGCGTCCCGGTCCATGCCCGAGTCGGTCCAGCGGCCGCCCGTCCCCGGGCGGTCGGGCGACGCGTCCAGGAACGAATGATCATGGACGGCGAGCGCGCTCATCGCCGCCGCCAGTTCCCGCTCCCGGACGGCGGCCAGCGCCGGGCCGTCACCCTCCAGGTGGGCCAGGCCGGCGGGGATGACCTCACCCCGCTCACCGCGGGTGCAGGTGATCAGGGTGACCTCGGCACCGGCGGCGGCGAGATGCGCCATGGTCGCCCCGGTGGTGATCGTCTCGTCGTCCGGGTGGGCGTGCACGAACAGCAACCGGGGTGCGACCCGGCCTTCCCGGCACCGGTGCCGGGTCATCGGTTGACCGGGCATCGATCAGCGAACGGTCAGGCCGGCTCGGGATAGAAACAGGCCACCCGATGCCCGGGGGCGCCGTCCGAGATCTGTTCCAGCACAGGCACTTCCGCGGAGCAGCGTTCGGTCGCCTTCCAGCAGCGGGTGCGGAAGACACAGCCGGAGGGCGGGTTCGCCGGCGAGGGCAGGTCGCCCTTCAGCATGATCCGGTCCTTGCGGGACTCCGACCGCGGGTCCGGCACCGGCACGGCGGAGAGCAGTGCCTTGGTGTAGGGGTGCCGCGGGTGCTCGTAGATCTCGTCGCGGTCGGCGTCCTCCATCACCTTGCCGAGGTACATCACGGCGACCCGGTCGGAGATGTGCCGGACGACGGACAGGTCGTGCGCGATGAAGACGTAGGCGAGTTGCTGCTCGGCCTGGATGTCCTCGAGCAGATTGACCACCTGGGCCTGGATCGAGACGTCCAACGCGGACACCGGCTCGTCGCAGACCACCAGCTTCGGGCCCAGCGCGATCGCCCGGGCCACACCGATGCGCTGCCGCTGGCCGCCGGAGAACTCGTGCGGGAACCGGTTGTAGTGCTCGGGGTTGAGGCCCACCCGGGACATCAGGTCCTGAACCGTCTTCCGCACTCCCCCAGCGGGTTTGACTCCCTGGATCTCGAACGGGGCGCCGATGATCGAGCCGATCGTCTGGCGCGGGTTCAGCGAACCGTAGGGGTCCTGGAAGATCATCTGCATCTTGCGGCGCAGCTTGCGCAGTTCGTCGCCCTGCAGCTTGGTGATGTTCTCGCCGTCGAGCTCGATCATGCCGTCGGTAGGGTCCAGCAGACGCAGCATCGTGCGGCCCAGGGTGGACTTGCCGCACCCCGACTCACCGACCAGCCCCAGCGTCTGTCCCGAACGCACCTCGAGGCTCACCCCGTCAACGGCCTTGACCGGGTCGATCTGCCGTTTGAACAGCGCCTGCTTGAACTGCGGGAAGTGCTTGCGAACCTCGGTGATCCGCAGCAGCGGGTCGCCGTCCTGAACCGATCCGGGCGCCGGGGCCGTTGTCGCAGTGGTCATTCGGAGCCTCCCGTGAGGACCGGACGGATCTCGGTGAGGTAGATCTCCCCGCGCCGCCCGGCGGGGATGTGGCACCGGCACAGCCCGCCGGTGGCGGTCACGTCGAGCACCGGCGGCTCGGTGCTGCAGGCGTCACCCTCGACCTGATCGGTGAATCGGCAGCGCGGGTGGAAGGCGCACCCCGACGGCAGGTTGATCAGCGAGGGCGGGTTGCCGGGCACCGGGTTCAGCCGCTCCTGGCGCACCTGGTCCATGCGCGGCATCGAGGTCAGCAGACCCCAGGTGTAAGGGTGCTCCGGGCGCTCGAAGACGTCGTCCACGCTGCCCCGCTCGACCATCTTGCCGCCGTACATGACCAGGATGTCGTCGGCGATCTCGGCGACGACACCCAGGTCGTGAGTGATCATGATGATCGCCGAACCGAACTCCTTCTGCAGGTCACGCATCAGGTCGAGGATCTGCGCCTGCACGGTGACGTCGAGCGCGGTGGTCGGCTCGTCGGCGATCAGCAGCGAGGGGTCGTTGGCCAACGCCATGGCGATCATCGCCCGCTGGCGCATACCGCCGGAGAACTCGTGCGGGAACTGGTCGACCCGGCGCTGCGGGTTGGGGATGCCCACCCGGTCGAGCATCTCGATCGCACGGGTCTTGGCCGCGGCCTTGGACATGTCCTTGTGGTGGACCCTGATGCCTTCGACGATCTGCGCACCGACCGTGTAGTAGGGGTGCAGCGCCGACAGCGGGTCCTGGAAGATCATCGCCATCTTCTCGCCGCGCAGCGCCCGCAACCGGTCATCGGAGGCGGTCATCAGGTCTTCGCCGTCCAGCCAGATCTCGCCGGAGGCGATCGCCCGGGAGCGCCGGTGCAGGCCCAGGATCCCCTGGCTGGTCACCGACTTGCCGGAACCGGACTCACCCACGATGCCGATCGTCTTTCCGCGCTCGAGCGAGAACGACAACCCGTCGACCGCGCGGACCAGGCCGTCGTCGGTCGGGAAGTGCACCTTGAGATCACGGACGTCGAGGAACGCCTTCTCCGCGTCGGCACCGGACTCGGAGGAGACCGAGCGCAGCATGCCCAGGTTCATGTCGCTGCGACTGCTGCCCGGTACCACCGGAACGCTGGTCTCCTCGGCGGTCTTCTTCCTCCGTTGCATGCTCACTCCAACCGGACGCGGGGGTCGATGATGCCGTAGAGGATGTCGACGACCATGTTCGCCACCACCACGAAGGTCGCGGCCACGAGCACGATGCCGACCGTCACCGGCAGATCGGTCTCGGTGATGGCTCTGATCGCCGTGTAGCCCAGGCCCTGGAAGGTGAACACCTGCTCGGTGATCACCGCGCCGCCGAGCAACGCGCCGAGGTCGACGCCGGCGGCGGTGACGATCGGGGTGAGTGCGGCGCGCAGGCCGTGCTTGAAGATGACCTTGCGTTCGGGAACACCCTTGGCGCGGGCCGTCCGGATGTAGTCCTCGGACATGGTCTCGAGCATGTAGGCCCGGGTGAGCCGCACGTAGGAGGCCGCATAGACGCAGGCCAGGGTGATCGCGGGCAGGGTGAGCCCCTTCGCCCAGGCGATCGGATCCTCCGTGAAGGGCGTGTAGGCGGGCACCGCGACCCAGCCCCACTTGATCGCCACGAAGGTGAGCAGCAGCAGACCGATGAAGAAGGTGGGCAGCGAGAAGCCGACCAGTGCCGAACCGACGATCAGCCGGTCCGGCCAGCGTCCTCGGAACAGGGCGGCGACGATGCCGCCGAGCACACCGACCACGATCCAGAGCACGAACGCGGCCAGCGCGATCGAGACGGTGATCGGCAGCACGTCGGTGATGATGTCGCGCACCGGGCGGTTCACGATCTGCGAGAAGCCCAGGCAGGGCGCATCACAGTTGGTGACGAGCTGTGGGGATGCCGCGCGCAGCGCCGGATCCTCGGGGAACTGCCGATCGACGAACAGCCCCTTGACGAATCGGCCGTACTGCACGGGCAGCGGCTTGTCGAACCCGAGGGCCTTGCGGTTGGCCTCGACGATCGTCGGGGTGCAGCTCTTGCCGCAGGTCATCCGGGCCGGGTCACCGGAGCCGGCGAAGAAGATCACGAAGGTCACCATGCTGACCAGGATCAGCAGCCCGACCATCGTCAGAAGGCGCCGAACAATGAAGAAGAGCATCGCGCACGCCCGGACCCCGGGCCTTCACCTACCTTCGCGAATCGGGACGCTGTCTGGGGTGGCCCCTGCCCTGTGCTGCCCGCCGGCCGGGACCGGCGGGCAGCACGAGCAGAGGACGAGCGACTACTTGACGGCGATGTCGCCGACGTCGACGTAGCCGCCAAGGGCCGGGCTGGTCTTCAGACCCTTGACGTCCGACCCCGCGAGGAAGGTGAACTTCTGCGCGATCGTCGGGATCACGCCACCCTTCTTCGAGATCATCTCGTCGATGTCGCCCCAGGCCTTCTCACGCGCAGCGGCGTCCGGGATGGCGAAGGCGTCGTCCATCGCCTTGTTGACCTCCGGGTCGTTGAAGTACCCGTAGTCCTGACCGGAGCCTCCGGCGGTGATGTTGAGGCGTCCGTCGAACAGCGCCGGCAGCACCGTGGAACCCGAGGGCCAGTCAGCACCCCAGCCGGCCCAGAAGGCGTCGCGGTTGACGTACTCCGGCGACTGGATCGTCGCGTAGTACTTGGTGCTCAGCGGCTCCAGCTTGGTGTTGAATCCGGCCGCGTCCCAGCCCTGCTTCAGGGCGGCGAACACGTTGTCGTAACCAGGCCGCTGGCGGTAGACCACCGTGATCGGCACCGGCAGGGTCAGGCCGGCCTCCTGCAGCACCTTCTTCGCTCCCGCCGGGTCGCCCGAGGTCGGGGCACCGAACGGGTTGAAGTCCTTGTAGCAGGCCAGGTCGGGGTTGCACATGGCGTAGGTCGGCTTGGCCGCCCCGGTACCGCCGAGCGCGGTGACGTACGCGTCGCGGTGGGTCGCCATCGCGAAGGCCTGGCGGGCCTTCTCGTTGGAGAACACCTTGCTCTTCATGTTCGGCTCCACGTAGTC
>DAIOVT010000328.1:0-4879 GCA_036758885.1 Kineosporiaceae bacterium | reverse complement strand
CGTTGGTGTGGGTTTGCGCAGTTGTGTTGTTGCTGAGCGCCGCCGGGCAGAGCAACGTCAGGTACGGCCAGGTCAGTGTGTTCGTGGTGCTGCTGGCGCTGGCCGACGTCGTCGGTGCCGTGCCGCCGCGGTGGCGTGGCGTCCTGGTCGGGCTGGCCGCGGCGATCAAGCTGACCCCGCTGCTGTTCGTCGTCTACCTGCTGGCGGTGGGTCGGTGGCGGGACGCCGTCCGTGCCCTCGGCACCTTCGCGGCCTGCGGCCTGCTCGCCCTGGCGATCCTGCCCGCCGAGAGCGTTGCCTACTGGACGTCGGAGATCTTCGCGACCTCACGTATCGGTGATCTGATCGTGCTGGACAATCAGTCGCTGCACGGCTTGTTGATGCGGCTCAAGCTCACCGGCACCTTGTTGGACGCCGCCTGGTTGGTCGCCGTCGTGACGGTCGTGGTCGCTGCCCTCTGGCGTGCTCGCCGACTTCACGCGGCCGAGCGTCCGGTACACGCCGCCGTGCTGATCGGGTGTGCGACGATCGCGGCGTCCCCGGTCTCCTGGCCGCACCACCAGTTCTGGACCGTGCTCGGCGCGATCCTGTTGCTGCGCAGCGCTTCTCGGCTGTTCCGGGTGGCCGGCTGGGTGGTGCTGATGGTGATGATCGTCGATCTGCACGCATCGTTGTTGCTGTTGGGGGTCAACGAGCACGTCGCGCTGATCGCCGGCAACCTGCGGGGTGCGGCCGCCGTGGCGCTGTGTCTGTTCGGGTTCGGTGCGCTGTCGACGCGGAACCCGAAGGGGGCGAGCGGTTCTGCGCCGTCACGCCCCTCCGGTGGCGCCACGGTCGGCGCTCAGCGGGTGCATCTGCCGAGCGGGATCAGGTCGAGCTGAGCACCCGCTCGCCGGTGCGTCCGTAGCGGCGAGCGTCGCGCCGTCCGATCTCGTTCACCTTCGAGAGCCAGCCGGCGCGCTTGCTGTCGGTGCTGGTGCGCATCGGCCTGAACCGGGTGAAGCCGACCGTCTTGATGCCGACGTACCCGAAGATCGCCCGCTTCAGTGAGGTCTCGCTGGCGTTGCGGTACATCAGCCGGTTCCAGAAGCCGGGGGCGTCGGCGGTCATCACGAACCTGACCGTGCGTCCCTTGTAGTACTGGTTGGGCAGGCCGGACGACTTATAGGTGAAGGCACGGCCGGCCAGGAACACCCTGTCGATGAAGGCCTTCAGCACCGCGGGATAGGTGCCCCACCACTGCGGGTAGATGACCACGATGTGGTCGGCCCACTCCAGCGTCTCGATGTACTCGGCGACGACCGGTTCGAGGTGCGCGAGCCCGTCGGGTTCCTCGACACCGCGGGCGCGCACCTGATCGCGATCGGTGGGCGAGGCCGGTACCGGGTCGGTGGCCAGGTCGATCACCCGGGCCTCGGCGGCGTCGCCGAGACCCTCGAGATAGGCGACGGCGAGGGCGTGGTCGTAGGAGTCGGCGAACGGATTGCCGACGATGACGAGCACCTTCGAGGTGGTCATGACAGTTCCTTCCGGGGAAGTGGGGGCTTGGCGCGCAGGGCGTCGAGGACGTCGATGAGTTGGCTGTTCAGCACCTTCGGGTCGATCTCGGGCAGGCCCACGAACAGGTCGGTGAACTCCTCGTCGAGCAGGGCCCCCGCTGCCT
Organism: Kineosporiaceae bacterium; assembly: GCA_036758885.1. Taxonomy (GTDB): domain Bacteria; phylum Actinomycetota; class Actinomycetes; order Actinomycetales; family Kineosporiaceae; genus DAIOVT01. The sequence goes on along the minus strand of DAIOVT010000328.1, from coordinate 3,216 downwards.
CGACGAAGACGGCACCCTTCTCGGTTAGCTCGACCATGACGCGCCGGCGCAGCCCGGCTGTTGTCCGCACCCAGCCGTCGGCCTCCAGCACCGGAACCCGTTTGCTCACGGCGGCCTTGGTGAGCAGCAGCAACCTGGCCAGCGACGTGATGTCGCGCGGTCCGGAGCTGAGCGGGGCGAGGAAGGAGAAGTGGTTGAACGAGAAGCCGAAACGTTCGCGAAGCAGATCGTCGGCATAGGCGTCCATCTCGGCCACCAGTACGTGGATGGTGGCGGTGACCCGGTCGGTCATGAGGTCAAGTCAACAAGTTGACACTCCATGTGTCAACCAGTTGACATGTAACGAGGCGGTGGCCGGCGGGTTGCCCGCTGCGGTCTGTTGCTGTTCGGTAGTGATCACTCGACCGGACAAGTCATGCCAAAGGGGGCAGTCGTGGGGTATCGCCGTAGGGGCTGGACAGTCGTCGCAAGCGTCGGGGTTGTTGGTCTGATCTGGTCCGGCCCGGCCAGTGCCGCGACCTCGCCACCGCTCCCGGAGCCGGCCGGGACGGCGACCGCCGGCGTCATGGGCAACTGGGGGGCGCCGACAAGCGGTGTCCCGGGGCATGGTCCGCGGCAGGATCCGAAACTCAAGGCCGCGGCCGACAAGGCCGTCAAAGACGGTGCCCAGGCGATTGTCGCTCGGGTGGACCGCAAGGGGCCCGACCTGTTGGCGGCCGCGGGTGCTCGATACCCGGGCAGGGCCGCGAAGGCCGGGGTCGACGATCAGTTCCGGATCGGGAGCAACACCAAGTCGATGGTCGCCGTCGCCGTGATGCAACTGGTCGACAAGGGTGTGTGGTCGCTCGAGACCACCGTCGATCAGGTGTGGCCAGGGCTGATCGGCGAACAGGGCAAGAAGGTGACCCTGCACGAACTGTTGCAGCATTCCTCGGGCATTCCGGACGGCGTGACGCCCGCGCTGCTCAGCAACGTCAAGGAGCCGACCCAGGCCGGCCTCCTGGCCGCCATGCAGGTCCGCTACACACCCGAGGAGGTGCTGGCGGCGTCCAACGCCCAGCCGTGGTCGTTCGAACCCGGCACCAAGGCGGAATACTCGAACACCGGCTATGTCGTGCTCGGCATGCTGCTGGAGAAGGTGACCGGCAAGAAGGTCGCGGACCTGTTGCGAGAGAGGGTGTTCAAGCCCGCAGGAATGTGGAACACGTTCTACGCCACGCGTCCGGGAATGCCGCGCAAGGCTCTGATGGACACCTACACATCGACCGACGGGGCCCATCCTTTGGCCGGATTCGATCCGGAACTCTTCTCCACCGCGGGTGCGGTCACCTCGACCACCCACGACCTGAATGCGTTCAGCAAGGCCCTGCTGACCGGGCGGTTGGTGAGCAAGAAGTCCCTGGCCGCCATGCAGACCACACGTCCGGTGACGCTCGTTCCGGGGGTCGAGCCGCAGCCCTATGGTTTGGGCATCTACCCCCTGGCCGACCCCTGCAAGGCAGGCGCCCACATGTGGGGTCACGACGGCGCCACCTTCGGCACGTTCAGCGTCTCTTACGGGTCCACCGACGGTAAGCGTCAGGTCAGCGCCGGGTGGACCGGTCGCTACTACGCCGCCGACCAGACCAACGCCGCGCCGCCCTACGACATCGCCCCGGTCGTCAACGGAGCGCTGCTCGCCAGTTGCTGACCTCGCCGGTTTGCTGACCTCGCCGGGTGCCCCGCGAGTCAGGGCCCGAGCCATCGAGCGTGTGCCGATGGTTCGGGCGTGGTCAGTTGGTGACGATTACCTGCATCTCGCCGATGGTGCGGGTGGTGGTGGCGGTCAGGTCGAGGGTCTCGGTGCCGGCGGTGCCGGCGGCGGTCCAGTCGATCTGCCAGTGGCTGGTGGCGGTGATCGTGTAGGTGCCGGGTTTGCGGTAGGTGTGGCCGCAGGTCGGTGACGCGGACGCGGCGTCGGCGTTGCGGTAGGTGGTGCCCTTGGCGGCGGTGCCGGCGCAGGTGACGGTGGTGCCGTCGCCCATCGTCCAGGTGACCTGTTGCAGGGTGGCGTTCAAGGTCACGGCCAGGCCGGAATCGGTGTCGACCTTCGAGATCGGGCCGGCCGTCGTGGCCAAGGGGTTGTCGATCCACATCCAGGTCGGCAGTCCGACCAGGCCGATCTTGTCGTTGCCGTTGGTGTCGCTGCCCTGTTCGGGGACCATGCCGATGTCGATGGCCCGGATCTGCAGCCGGGCGATGGCGTCCCGGACGACGGTGTTGATGTCGACGGCGGCGCCGGGTGGGGTCCAGATGAAGAATCCGTTGTCCACGGTGCCCAGGGCTGCTCGGCCGCAGTCGTAGTAGGTGAGTGTTCCGTCGGTGTGTCCGTTCCAGGCGCCCTCACCCACGGGCGGTATGTAGGCGTCGCGGACCACTTCACAGCCTGCGGGTGGCCAGGAACTGGACCCGGTCTTCTTACGACCCGGATTCTTGACCGTCTTCGCGGAGGTCTTCGAATCCTTAGCAGACTTGCTGCACTGACCACGAATGCCCACAGTTTCGCAAGCCGGATGCTCGGTCGGTGGAGATATCGCGGAAAGAGGTGAAATCGCTAGCACCGCACCGAAGAGGAGGGTCAACATGAACTGGCGCCCTTGTTCTCGATGTTGATTACGATCCAGCCTTCGTCGTGGTCACTGTTCTTTGAGAGGTAGCTAACCCAAATTTTGGTCGAAAAATAGAGGGGCGCGCCTGGGAGGCGTACAGAGTTGCCGGCGGAGTCGAGGACGTCTACTTGGGAAGCGTCTTCGCAGGAGCTGGCAACCACCTCGGGTACGATGTGTTTTGTTGGATCCTTCTTCAGGCTCACGGATTTCACGCTGACATTTCTTGCTTGCACTAAGCCCACAGTTCTTCCGCCAGCCTGAACCAAGTCGGCAGCCTCGCTTTGGTAAGTCAGGAGTGCTTCTCCTGCGGTGACACTTCGAAACGGTTCAGGGTTTCGACCACCGGCAGCCATGACCTCGTTACGCACCTCGAGGAACTTGGCGTAGGCCGCCAGCCCACCCAGTGCCGCCTCACGTTCCTGGTCCGTCAACCCGGCAGGCAGCTCCGCTGCATCAGTCGACGACGACGAGGAAGGCGAGGAAGTCGTCCGGCTCGCGGAGGGACTGCTCGAACCCGTCGGGGACGCATCGCCACCGGATCCGCCGCAGGCGGACGCCGTCCACAGAA
>DAIOVT010000327.1:0-4890 GCA_036758885.1 Kineosporiaceae bacterium | reverse complement strand
GGCAACCGGCGGCGGATCTATCGGTCGCGAACCCACAGATCGGTCCAGGAATGTCCGAGTTCGCGGACCATGGTTCGCAGCAGCGGCACCGACACCCCGACCACACCGTGATGGTCGCCCTCGATACCGGTGACGAACGCCGACCCGAGGCTGTCGACGGTGAACGCCCCCGCCACCGCGAGCGGTTCACCGGTCGCGACGTAGGCGTCGATCTCGGCATCGTCGAGGCTCGCGAAGTGCACCACCGTGGACGACGTCACCGCCACCGCCCGCCGACCGGCGCGCCCGTCGGCGAGGTCGATCAGATGATGACCGGTGTGCAGCACGCCGCTGCGTCCGGACATCTGCTTCCAGCGCACCCGGGCGGTCTCGGCGTCACCGGGTTTGCCCAGCAGGGCGCCGTCCAGTTCGAGCATCGAGTCGCAGCCGAGCACCAACGTCGTCCCGCCGTCGCTGCTGCCGCCGTCGCTGATGTCGCCGGACGCCGCCCGGCCGGCGACGTCACGGGCCTTCGCCCGGGCCAGGACGGCGACCAACTCGCTCGGGGCGCGGGTCGCGGTGGCGGCGAGAACGGCGTCCTCGTCGACCTCCGAGACCAGCACCTGCGGGTCCAGACCGGCCGCCCGCAGGGTCGCCAGCCGGGCCGGAGAAGCGCTGGCCAGCAACAGTTTCGGGCCGGGAGCGGGGTTCAGCGGTACATCTCCTCGATCACGTCGGCGTGGTTCTTGCCGACCACGCCGCGCTTGATCTTCAGGCTCGGGGTCATCTCGCCGGACTCGACGTCGAGCTCGCGCGGCAGCAGCCGGAACTGCTTGATCGTCTCCCAGCGGTTCAGCGTCGAGTTCACCGCATCGACCGTCGCCTGCACCCCCGCGACGACCTCCGGGTCCTCGTAGACCTTCTCGGCCGGGATGCCCTTGCGCCCGGCGTAGTCGTTGACCGCGTCGATGTCGAGGGTGATCAGCGCCGAGGCGAACCGGCGCCCGTCGGCGATCACCACGACCTGGCCGAGCATCGGGTTGCCCGCCTTGATCGACCCCTCGATCGCGCTCGGCGCGATGAACTTGCCACCGCTGGTCTTGACCATGTCCTTCTTCCGGTCGGTGATCCGCAGGGCGCCGTCCGGATCGATCTCGCCGACGTCGCCGGTGAGCAGCCAGCCGTCGTCGGTGAGCGACTCCTTGGTCTGCTCGGGAAGGTGCCAGTAGCCGCGCATCACGCCGGGGGAGCGGAACAGGATCTCGCCGTCCTCGGCCAGTTTGATCTCGGCGCCGTTCATCGGGTGCCCGACCGTGCCGATGCGCACCCCGCCCGGACGGTTCACCGCGAACGCGGCGGTGCCCTCGGTCATGCCGTAGCCCTCGAGGATCGGCAGCCCGGCCGCGGCGAACCACTCGGCGATCTCCGGCGCCAGCGCGGCGCTGCCGCTGACCAGTGACCGGATGTTGCCGCCGAGCCGGGCCCGGATCTTGCTGAACACCAACCGGTCGGCGACAGCGCGCTGCACCTTCAGCGCCGGCGGCACCGGCTTGCCGGCCTGTTCCAGCCGCAGCGCCTGGATGCCGACGCCGAAGGCCCAGTGGAAGATCTTGGCCTTGGCGCCGCCCTCGGCGTCGGTCATCGAGTTCACCCGGGCGTAGATCTTCTCGAAGATCCGCGGCGCCGAGGCCATCAGGGTGGGCCTGACCACGGCCAGGTTGTCGACGATCTTGTCGATGCGTCCGTCGACCGTGGTGCTGAAACCGGTGTAGTACTGCGCCGCGAGCAGCAGTTTGCCGAACACGTGCGAGAGCGGCAGCCAGAGGAACTGCACGTCGTCGGGGTTGACGATGCCGGCCTTCTGCGCGGCGTCCCCGACGTAGATCCAGTTGCGGTGCAACAGTTCCACGCCCTTGGGCCGGCCGGTGGTGCCGGAGGTGTAGATCAGTGTCGAGAGGTGCTCGGGGGTGAGCGCCTCGACCCGGGCCTCCACGGCGTCGGGGTTGTCGGCCAGGTAGCTGCGGCCGCGCTCGGCCAGGGCGGTCAGGCTGATCACCCAGCCGTCGTCCCAGGTGCCGTCGTCGCCGGGGTCGCCGAGCGTGTCGGTGTCGATCACCACGACGGTGCGCAGATCGGGCAGCTCGGCGCGGCTCTCACGCAGCTTGGCCAGCTGGACGGCGTCCTCGACGATCGCGACCCCGGAACCGGAGTCGGCGAGGATGTAGGAGACGTCTCCGGTCTGCGAGGCCGGGTAGATCGTCGTGGTGGCGGCGCCGGCCAGGATCACGCCCAGGTCGGCCAGACACCATTCGAGCCGGGTGGTCGAGGCGATCGCGACCCGGTCCTCGATCTGCACCCCGAGCGCGATCAGGCCGCCCGCGTAGTGACGGCCTTGCTCCTCGGTCTGCCGCCAGGTCAGGCGGGTCCAGCCGCCGTCGTCCGCGGGCGCCCGGAACGCCTCGGCGGCGGGACGCTGCTGGACCTGGTTCAGGAATACCTCGGCCAGGGACCGGAACTCGGTCATCGTTGACTCCTCTGGTCAGGGGCATGTGCTGGGATCGGTTGCGTGTGGATCGCTACGTATGGATCGGTCACGGACGGCTGGGTGATGGCCCCTCACGGGCTGTGATCCAGCCGACACCTGACAACATCATGGCTGGTCAGCAGGGGAGCCGTCAGCCAACCCGCTGATCCGCCACCCGTGTGCGTACACGTTGAGTGAGGTTCCGCGGGAGAAACCGACCAGGGTCATGCCCGTCGACTCGGCCAGTTCGACGGCCAGCGAGGACGGCGCGGAGACCGCCGCGAGAATCGGCACGCCGGCCGCCGCGGCCTTCTGCACCAGCTCGAACGAGGCGCGTCCGCTGACCTGGACGACGGTGCCGCGCAACGGGATCCGCCCGGAGGTGAGCGCCCAGCCGATCACCTTGTCCAGGGCGTTGTGCCGGCCGACGTCCTCACGCAGGCAGAGCAGGTCACCGCTCGCGGTGAAGAGTCCGGCGGCGTGCACCCCGCCGGTGCGGTCGAAGGAGCGTTGCCGGCCGCGGAGTTTGTCGGGCAGCGCGGCGAGCACGGCGGGCGGGACCCGGGTGCGGTCGGCGTGCAGATCGCTGCGGCAGCGGGCGGTGACCTCGTCGATCGACTCGGCCCCGCAGACGCCGCAGGCGCTGCTCACCCGGCGGACCAGGCCACGGCTGGGCACCGGGACGTGGTCGGCGAGCTGTACCTCGACGACGTTGTGGGTCGGGTTGCCGTCGGGGTCGAGCGCGGCGTCGGGGCAGTGCCGGGCACTGCGGACGTCGTCCGGCGAGGCGATCACGCCCTCGGCGAGCAGGAAGCCGAGGGCCAGTTCGAGATCGTGGCCGGGGGTGCGCATCGTGATCGTGAACGGCTGGTCGCCCAGGCGGATCTCCAGCGGTTCCTCGACCGCCAGGGTGTCGACCCGGCGGGAGACGCTCGGCGAGCCGTCCGCAGGTTGTTGATCATGCGGATCGCCGGGAGGGCCGGGTGGGCCGGGCGGAAAGGTCAGCCGTTGCACCGGACGACGCAGCGTCGGCCTGCTGACCGAGGCCGCGAGCGGGGTTCCGGAAAGGGCCGACATCTGAGCATCTTAGGTGGGATCGGGCCAGTCGGGTCAGTCATGGGGCTGGCTGTCCGGCCGCGCAACGGAGACCATGTGCGGGTGAGCCATCCAGCCAGCCATACCCCCACCGATCCGGCGGCGATCGAGGCGGTCGTGACCACCGCCGTCGCCGCTCATGCCGGCGAGCCCGGTCCGCTGCTCGCGATCCTGCAGGACGTGCAGGCCGAACTGGGGCTGGTGCCCGAGGCGGTGATCCGTCCGCTGGCCGACCAGCTCAACCTCTCCCGGGCGGAGGTGCAGGGGGTCATCTCCTTCTACTCCGAGCTGCGCACGCAGGCCCATGGCGAACACGTGGTGGCGCTGTGCCGGGCCGAGGCCTGCCAGGCGGTCGGCGCCCAGCAGCTGGTCGGTGAGGTCAGCCGGCGGCTCGGCGTGACACCGCAGCAGACCCGCGCCGACGGTGCGGTGACGCTGGAGGAGGTGTTCTGCTTCGGCAACTGCGCGCTCGGGCCCTCCGGCACGATCGACGGCCGGTTGTACGGGCGGCTCACCGCCGATCGGGTACTGGCCCTGGCCCTGGTCGCCGAGACGGCGAGCGGGTCGCCGTCCCGAGCCGGGGAGGCGTGATGAGCCGGGTCTACGTACCGCGCGACTCGGCCGCCCGATCGGTCGGGGCCGACGAGGTCGCGCAGGCGCTTGCCGGGCCGGCCCGTTCCGGTGGATTGTCGTTGGTGCGCAACGGGTCCCGCGGTCTGCTCTGGCTGGAGCCGATGGTCGAGGTCGAGGACGGCGACGGCGTGCGGCACGCCTTCGGCCCGGTGACGTCGGACGACGTCCCGCAGCTGCTGCAGGCCGGGCTGCTCACCGACCCGGCGGCGGTGGTGCATCCGCTGGCGCTCGGGGTGAGCGCGCGGATCCCCGAACTGGCCCGGCAGCACCGGTTGCTGTTCGAGCGGGTCGGTGTGATCGACCCGCTCTCGCTGGACGACTTCGCGGGCTGCGGCGGTCTCGACGGACTGCGCCGGGCGCTGACCCTGCCGCCGGAACAGGTGGTCGCCGAGGTCACCGAGTCGGGGCTGCGCGGCCGCGGCGGTGCAGGCTTCCCGGCCGGGATCAAGTGGAAGACCGTGGCCGAGGCCGCACCGAAGTCCCCGGGGGAGGGGGCGGTCGACCCGACGCCGCGAAAGTTCGTCTGCTGCAACGCCGACGAGGGCGACTCGGGCACCTTCGCCGACCGGATGCTGATGGAGGGTGACCCGTTCACCCTGCTCGAGGGCATGACGATCGCGGCCTACGCGGTGGGCGCCAGCCAGGGCTTCGTCTACATC
>DAIOVT010000326.1:0-4891 GCA_036758885.1 Kineosporiaceae bacterium | reverse complement strand
ATGTACGTCATCCCGTTCGTGATGGGACGCCTCGACTCGAACTACCCGTTGTTCGGCATCGAGATCACCGACAGCCCCTACGTCGTCGCCTCGATGCGGGTGATGGCGCGCATCGGCCAGGACGTTCTCGACGTGATGGGCTCGGACGCACCGTTCGTGCGCGCCGTGCACAGCGTCGGCGCCCCGCTCGAGGCCGGGCAGAGCGACGTGCCGTGGCCGTGCAACGAGACCAAGTACATCGTGCAGTACCCCGAGACCCGCGAGATCTGGTCGTACGGCTCGGGTTACGGCGGAAACGCCCTGCTCGGCAAGAAGTGTTACGCCCTGCGTATCGCCAGCGTGATGGCGCGCGACGAGGGCTGGATGGCCGAGCACATGCTGATCCTCAAGCTCACCAACCCGCAGGGGAAGACGCACTACATCGCGGCCGCCTTCCCGAGCGCGTGCGGCAAGACCAACATGGCGATGATCGAGCCGACCATCCCCGGCTGGAAGGCCGAACTGATCGGTGACGACATCGCCTGGATGCGTTTCGGCCCCGACGGACGCCTCTACGCCACCAACCCCGAGAACGGTCTGTTCGGTGTCGCACCGGGCACCGGCTGGTCGACCAACGCCAACGCCATGCGCACCATCGACAAGGGCGGGTCGGTGTTCACCAACGTCGCCCTGACCGACGACGGCGACGTCTGGTGGGAGGGCATGACCGACGAGCCGCCGGCGCACCTGACCGACTGGCTGCAGCGCGACTGGACGCCGGACAACGGCGAACTGAGCAGCCACCCGAACAGCCGGTTCTGCACCCCGATCACCAACTGCCCGATCCTGGCCGAGGAGTTCTATCACCCTCTGGGAGTGCCGATCTCGGCGATCCTCTTCGGTGGACGGCGCCGCACCACCATCCCGCTGGTGACCGAGGCCCGCGACTGGGCGCACGGTGTCTTCATGGGCGCCACGCTCTCCAGCGAGACCACCGCGGCCGCCACCGGCGCGGTGGGCGTCGTCCGTCGTGACCCGATGGCGATGCTGCCGTTCATCGGCTACCACGCCGGCGACTACTTCCGGCACTGGCTGAACATCGGCAAGTCGGCCGATTCGGTCAAACTGCCGAAGATGTTCTACGTCAACTGGTTCCGCCGCTCCGACGAGGGCGCGTTCCTGTGGCCCGGTTACGCCGAGAACAGCCGGGTGCTCGAGTGGGTGATCCGCCGCGTGGAGGGCGAGGCCGACGCCGTCTCCACCTCGATCGGTCTGGTGCCCGCCGAGGGCTCGCTGAACGTCGAGGGTCTGGACGTCACCCCCGAGGCGCTCGCCGCCGCCGTGAACGTGGACGACGCCGAGTGGGCGGCCGAGATTCCGCTGATCGAGGAGTGGTTCGCCAAGATCGGTGACAAGGTGCCGTCGACCCTGCTCAGCGAGCTGGACGCGCTCAAGGCGCGGCTCAACGTGAGCTGATCAGAGCGGTCCCGAACGTGTGGGACACGAACTCCCGGCGCCCGGGAGTTCGTGTCCCACAGGTCTTTTGGCGAGAAAGCCGCCCGTCCCGGCGGGTCAGCGTGTCCAGGTGAGCCGGGCCAGCCGGCCCGCCTCGCCCGAGGCGTAGCAGGCGTTCGGCACGCACTCGACCGCGTCGAACGAACCGGTGTCGAAGGTGCGCCAGTTGCGTCCGGCGTCGGTCGAGACGTCCGAACCGGCGGGGCCGACCGCGAGTACCGTGCCGCGCGAACCGGCCAGGAAGCTCGAGCCCGAGCGGTAGCCGCCGATACCGGTCGCCGGGTGCCAGGTGCGTCCGGAATCGTTGGTCCAGGCCGCGTTGCGGTTCACCGTGGTCAGTTTCGTGTAGTCGCCGCCGACCATCACCCCGTTGCGAGACCCGCTGCGGCCGTGGCCGAAGGAGAGCGAGAAGATCCCGGACGCCGCGCTGCCGGCGAGCGGTGCGTCGGCGGCCTTCCACGAGCGGCCGCCGTCCCTCGAGGTGAACACCCGCGCCGGGTTGACGCCGCCGGTGCCGAAGAACAGGTCACCGCGGTCGTTGCTCTGGATGCAGGTGCCGCTCGCCGCGAAACCGGCCTCCCCGGTCTTCGCCGCCGGCATCTTGTCGCCCGGCAACCGTTGCCAGGAGTGTCCGCCGTCGCGGGTGCGCAGCACCATGAACTTGCCGTCCACCGGGTCGGACAGGATGTATCCGGTGCGCTTGCCGGTGAAGGTCATGCAGTCGTAGAACGCGGTCGGCAGGGTGTTCTGCAGCGACTTGGTCCAGGTCTTGCCGCCGTCCTCGGTGACGTAGGCACGCATCGCGTCGGGGGTGTCCCCGATCGACACCGCCACCGCGTGCCTGGCGCTGCTCGCGTACAGGCTGCGGAACTGCAGCGCCTGGGTGCCCGCCGGGCCGACCGAGGTGACCGTGCGACCGCCGTCGACGGTGCGCAGGATCGTGCCCTCCGTACCGCTCGCCCACGCCACCTTCGCCGAGACCGGGGCCAGGCCGCGCAGTCGGGCCGTGTCGTTCGGCGTCTTGAGCAGATGCCACGAGAGCCTGGCTCCGTGGCCGCTCCCGTCGTTCGTAGCTGCCGTCGGGTGAGCCGGCGTGTGAGCCGTCGGCTGTGCCTGGGCGGAGCCGGCGCCGAGCCCGGCCATGCCGGCGGTGAGAGCGATCGCCGCGACGGTGCGGACGATGCGATTCGTGGAGGTCATGGCGTCACCGTCCCACCGACACCCTGGATCGCACAGCCCCTTCGGCCGGGGCATATCGCCTGGTTGGGCCTGATATTTCTGCATGATCACGCATTGCGGATCAAGTGATCATGCAGAACTGCACGCGCCGACCCGCGGCCACACCCCCAAACCCAGCGTGATCATGCAGAACTGCACGCCCGCCCGTGCGGCGACAACCCTCAACCCACCCGTGATCATGCAGAAGTGCACGGGATACCACGGGATACCACGGGATACACGGGAGGCGGCGGGAGCCGTCGTCACCGTCCCGACTTCGTCGGGCCGGTTCCTCCTCCCAGGCATCCCGCCTTTCCGCCACGAGAAGGGGCCCTCGGACGCTGACGCGTCCGGGGCCCCTTCTTCGTGGCGGAGGCGGCGGGATTTGAACCCGCGATGGGGTTGTAGCCCCAAACCCGCTTAGCAGGCGGGCGCCATAGACCGGACTAGGCGACGCCTCCACCGGGAAGGGTAGCGGCAGCACCGAAGTGCGGCCAAAAGCATTGCCGGCGGACCGGCCGGGCCAGGGGCGCTGGGGGCGCCGTCCGGACGACGTCCGAATGGGTTCACCGGCGTCGCGCACTCGGCTCAACGGATGTTCTTCCGCTCAGGTCGGTGTGCGAACATGGCCAAGGTTCTGGCGCGGATCTGACGTCAAGACATGTCGAGGTCGCTCCTCGTTCAGATCCCGATCAGCACGGGGGAGCCGGTCCGGGCACCACGGCGTCAGAGCGACGACTCATGGAGCAGAGTCGGACAGAACAAGTCGGCAGGTCAGTACCGGGGAGGTGGGCAACGTGGCGCGGTTCAGGCCACAGCCAGAACATCTCCCGGACGGCGCCTCGTCCGAACACCCGGTTTTTGAACCTCTGCCGACGATTCCGGCCCCCACCCCCCGCCCCGATCAGCGCATCCAGCAGTTCCCTGCCGCGGGTCACCAGGCGGGTCACGCGGCGAACCGGCAAACGGGTCACGCAGCGAACCGGCCGGCAGCTCAGGCGCCGCCGTCCGGGGACACCCCGCCGCCACGATCGCGGCGCGAGGCCCTCGAGCACCCGCACGACAAGCGGCAGCACCACGCCCACGACAAGCACGACCAGCGCGGCAGGCACGCGACCCGGCGCGGCCAGAACGGCAACGCCGTACTCGCCTGGCCGCTTCTGGGCAGTCTGATCCCGGGCACCGGCCTGATCGCCGCCGGACGCAAGGTGACCGGCTGGCTGGTGCTGCTGACCACCTTGGCGCTGCTCGGCGGCGCGGTGGCGCTGGTGCTCTTCGGCGACCCGGTCAACCTGGTGCTCGAGGTGCTCGGACGCAGCCACGGCTTCCTGATCCTGGCCGGCTCGATCGCGGTGCTGGTCGTCGCCTGGGCCGCCCTGGTGCTGGGCACCAACGCCTCGTTGCGCCGGTTCGCCAGCCTGTCGGTGCCGCACCGGGCACTGAGCACCGTGCTGGTCGCCATGTTGATCGCGCTGGTCGCCGTACCGGCCACCGCGTACGGACTGATCATTCGCGACACCCTGCAGGGCGTGTTCTCCTCGGACACCACGTCGACGCTGAGCGGTTCGCGGCCGAACGTCGCCAAGGCTGATCCCTGGGCGGGCACCGCGCGGGTGAACGTGTTGCTGATCGGTTCGGACGCCGGGGCCGACCGCACCGGGATCCGGCCGGACACGCTGATCCTGGCCAGCATCAACACCAGGTCCGGCGACACCGTGCTGATCTCGCTGCCCCGCAACCTGCAGCGGGTGCCGTTCCCGCCGGGCACCCAGCAGTCGGCCCAGTACCCCGGCGGCTTCGACTGTTACGACGCCAACGGGGTCGCCCAGTGCCTGCTCAACGCGCTGTGGACGTTCGGCGAGGAGCACTGGAAGATCTACTACCCCGACGAGCCCGACGCCTTCCATGCCGGCCTGCGGGCGACGTCCGAGGGGGTCGAGCAGATCACCGGCCAGCCCGTCGACCAGTACGCGATGGTGAACCTGCGTGGATTCATGCAGATGGTCAATGCCATCGGGGGAATCACGGTGAATGTCCGTGAACGACTGCCGATCGGTGGAAATTCGAGTTATCACGTGGCCACCGGCGGCTGGATCGAGGCGGGTAACAACCAGCATCTCGACGGGTATCACGCCCTCTGGTACGCGCGTTCGCGGTGGTCGACCGACGACTACGACCG
>DAIOVT010000325.1:0-4911 GCA_036758885.1 Kineosporiaceae bacterium | reverse complement strand
CGCCTGCACGGTTCTGGTGGACGGCGAGGCGATGCGGTCGTGCCTGATGTTCGCGGTCTCCGCGCAGGGCATGGCGATCACCACGGTCGAGGGGATCGGCAACGACCCGGCCCGGCTCAGCCCGGTGCAGCAGGCCTTCCTGGAGTGCCACGGACTGCAGTGCGGTTTCTGCACCCCCGGGTTCATCACCACGATCACCGCCTACCTGGAGCAGAACGCCGACCCGACCAGGGAGGAGGCCCGAGAAGCGGTCTCCGGCAACCTGTGCCGGTGCACGGGGTATCAGAACATCATCAGGGCGACCCTGCGTGCGGCCGAGATCAAGCGAGAGGTCACGCAGGAGTTCGAGCAGGAGATCGAGCAGGAGATCGAGCAGGAGATCGCGCAGGAGATCGAGCAGGAAGGGGGCGATCGGCGATGACCACCAAGCAGTTCGGTGCGCCGGTCAAGCGCCGTGAGGACCCACGCCTGATCACCGGCAACGGCCGCTACGTCGACGACATCGGCGACGGCACCGCGCTGGAGGCCGCGTTCGTGCGCAGCCCGCACGCGCACGCGCGGATCCGGGACATCGACATCACCGACGCCTTCGAGATCGAGGGCGTGTACGGCATCTACACCTACGAGGACCTCACCGACGCGGTCGCCGAACCGCTACCGGTGCTGATCCCGCACCCCACACTGCACGCCCCGCGCACCGGGTACTGCCTGGCCAAGGACGAGGTGCACCACGTCGGCGAGGCGGTGGCGATGGTGCTGGCCGAGAACCGCTACATCGCCGAGGACGCCTGCTCGCGGATCGTGGTCAGCTACGACATCATGCCCGCGGTGGTCGGGCTGCCGGCCGCCCGGGCGGCCGAGCACAGCGTGCACGGCGACATCCCCGACAACGTCAGCGCGCACATGCTGCAGGAGGTCGGCGACGTCGAGACCGCGATGGCCGCCTCGACGCACCGGCTCAGCCTGGACCTGTTCATCGAACGCAGCGCCTGCATGCCGATGGAGGGCAAGGGCGTCTACGCGCGCTGGGACGTCGACGAGGACTCGCTGCGGATCTACTCCTCGACGCAAACCTCCACCGGGGTCCGGGCCGCGGTCGCGGCCAAGCTCGGCATGCCGCTGGCGAAGGTCGAGTGCGTCACCCCGGACGTCGGCGGCGGGTTCGGCGTCAAGATCATGCACCCGTGGCCGGAGGAGGTGCTGATCCCTTGGGCGGCAAGGAATCTGCGGCGTGACGTGAAATGGACCGAGGACCGCCGCGAGCACTTCATCTCCTCCAGCCACGAGCGGGCGCAGATGCAGGAGATCGAGGTCGGCTTCGACGACAACGGTCTGATCACCGCTCTGGACGTGCGGTTCTGGCACGACAACGGCGCGTTCACCCCGTACGGGATCATCGTGCCGATCATCACCTCGACACAGTTGCTCGGCCCCTACAAACCGGGTGCCTACCGGGTCGAGTTCTGGTCGATGTACACCAACACGGTGCTGGTCACCCCGTACCGCGGAGCCGGCCGGCCTCAGGGTGTCTTCGCGATGGAACGCACCATGGACGCCATCGCCGCGTACCTGAACATCGACCGGGCCGACGTCCGATCGACCAACTTCATCCTTCCCGAGGAGATGCCCTACGACCACGGGTTGTTCTTCCAGGACGGCCGGCCGCTGAAGTACGACTCCGGTGACTTCCCGGCGTCCCTGGCCAAGCTGAAGAAGCTGGTCGGCTGGGACGACTTCGCCGCCTACCGGGAACAGGCCCAGGTGCAGGGCCGCAAGGTCGGTCTCGGGATCGGCTGCTACGTGGAAGGCACCGGGGTCGGCCCTTACGAGGGCGGGCACATCCAGGTGGAGACCAGCGGCCGGGTGAACGTGGCCACCGGGCTGACCACCCAGGGCCAGGGCCACCAGACCGTGCTGGCCCAGATCGTCGCCGACGAACTCGGGGTGAAACTCGAGGACGTGCACGTCACCACGGGCGACACCCGGCGGATGGCCTACGCGGTCGGCACGTTCGCCTCGCGTGGCGCGGTGATGTCCGGCAACGCCGTGCACCTGGCGGCGAAAGTGGTGCGGGAGAAGGCTTTGCGGATCGCCGCGGACGCGCTCGAGGTGTCCGCCGACGATCTGGAGATCAACGACGGGATCATCTCGGTCAAGGGTGCCCCCGGTTCGCAGATCGCGCTGTCCACGGTGGCGGTGATGTCGAACCCGTTGCGTTACGCCTTCGACAAGTCGGCGCAGGCGGCCACCCAGTTCGCCGGTGCCTTCGACGTGAACAAGCCACCGATCGCGGACGACGACGAGCCCGGTCTGGAGGGGCAGGACTTCTACTCGCCGACCCAGGCCACCTTCGCCAACGGCATGCACGCGGCGATCGTCGAGACCGATCCGGTGACCGCGGAGATCAAGATCCTGCGCTACTGCGTCATCCATGACTGCGGCAACGTGGTCAACCCGATGATCGTCGAGGGCCAGGTGCACGGTGGCGTCGCGCAGGGGGTGGGCGGCGCCCTCTACGAACGCATGGCCTACGACTCCTCCGGGCAGTTGCTGAACGCCTCGTTCATGGACTTCCTGATCCCGTACGCCTCCGAGGTGCCCGACATCGAGATCGACCATCTGGAGACCCCGAGCCCGCTGAACCCGCTCGGCATCAAGGGTGCGGGGGAGGCCGGGACGATCCCGGTCAGTGCCGTGATCGCCTCGGCGATCGAGGACGCCGAGGGCTTCCCGATCACCTCGATGCCGATCTCGCCCACCGAGTTGTGGGATCTGCGCCGCGCTCACGCACACGTCATGGACAAGGACGCCATGGGAGAGGACAAGTCATGAGGTTCACCGGAGGCTCCACCCTCACCGCACCGCCGGAGAAGGTGTGGGAGGCGATCCTCGACCCAGCCGCGCTGGCTCGGTCGATCCCCGGCTGCAACGAACTGACCCCCACCGGGCAGAACCAGTACGCGATGTCGGTGACGGCCGGGGTGGCCGCGATCAAGGGCACCTACACCGGCACGGTCGGTCTGTCGGACCTCGACGAGCCGAAGTCGTTGACCATGAAGGCTTCCGGCAGCGGGGCCCCGGGCACCATCGACGCCGACGTGCGGGTCACCCTGAACCCGGGCGCCAACGGTGGCACCGACATCTCCTACGACGCCGACGCCACCGTGGGCGGTGCGATCGGCGGTGTCGGGCAGCGGATGCTGGCCGGGGTGAGCAAGAAGATGGCCGGACAGTTCTTCCAGGCCCTCGACCAGGACATCGCCGGTTACCGGGCGCCTGTCGCGGCGCCGTCCTCGGTCACCTCGGCGGGCGGAACCGTTGCGGTGCAAGGGGTTCCGGTCGCGGCCGAGGCTCCGGCGGTGTACGGCGGTCGGACGGCGAACGCCAACGCGCGGGCGTCCCTCTCGCTCGAGCAGGGGGCCGGCTTCGCGGCCGGGGTGCTGCTCGGTGCGGCGCTCTCGCTGGCCGGGGTGCTGATCGGCGCGCGGATCGCGCGTCGCGACGGGGGGCGCTGAGATGCGTCCGTTCGTGGCCGCCGCCGTGCAGGCGGCACCGGTCCCGGGTCCGCTGACCGCTGAGGTGGTCAGTGCCAACATCGAGCACTGCAGCGATCTGGTGCGCCGATGTGTCGCGGCCACCGGAGCCGAACTGGTGGTGCTGCCCGAGTCGGCGACCACCGGATTCACCCCCGGCATCGCCACCGAGCAGCTGTGGGAGCTGGTGTCGTTCGTCCCCGGTCCGATCACCGACCCGTTCGCGGCGCTCGCCGCCGAACTCGGCGTACACATCGTCGTGGGTACCTACGAACGGGGCCCGGCGCCCGGGATCGTCTACAACGCCTCGGTTCTCATCGACCCGGCGGGCACTGTGCTCGGGGTGTACCGCAAGACGCACCCGTTCTGCTCCGAGGCGGTCTCCGGCGGCGGTTGGGTCACCCCGGGCGACACGGTCGCCGTGTGCGAGACCGAACTCGGCCGGATCGGCATGATCATCTGCTTCGACGGGGACTATCCCGAGCTGAGCCGGATCCAGGCGGTGCGGGGCGCCGAGGTGATCGCCCGGCCGTCGGCGCTGCTGCGCTCGGCCGACATCTGGGAGCTCACCTCACGGGCGCGCGCCTACGACAACCACGTCTTCGTGATCGGCGCCAACGCCACCGGCATCGACCCGGCCGGGGTGATCTACTTCGGCAACAGCCACATCGTCACCCCGAACGCGACGATCGTGGCCAAGGCGGCCAGCCACGAGGGCTGGGTCAGCGCCCGGCTCGACCCGGCGACGGCGCTGGCCTCGCTGACCCCCGGCTCGAACATCGGGCAGGGCTTCGACCATCTGCGTGACCGCAACCTCGACCTGATCCGCAAGCACCGCGCCGAGCTGGAATCGCCTGCGGCCACGTCGTTCCCGCACGCCTGAACCGCCGGGGCTCAGTCCAGACCGGTGCGGCCGGTGGCCCAGTAGGCCTTGCCGGTGAACGTCGTGGGCGGGTTCGGCCAGGTCCGGCTGCCGCGTTTGAGGGCGTGCACGGTGGCGGCGTCACCGGTGACGACGAGGCGTTGCGGCGCAGGGGTGTCCGCCACGAGCGAGCGGGCCCGCTCGAGCAGTTCGGCCCGGTCGGGTCCCTGGGCGGCGGGCACGATCTCGGCGCTCAGCCCGAGGTGGTCCAGCACCTGTGGCAGCACCTCCGGGTGCCGGGTCTCGAACACCGATGACAGTTCGACGCCGTGGGCGTTCAGAGCGGCCGCGAGTGCGATGCTGGTCTCGTCGCCCACCAGGACGACCCGTTCGCCGGCCGCGGGCGGGGTGATCGAGCGCCGGGGCCGAAGAGTTGCAGGGAATCGGCGGCATCGACGTCGCGGAACCACTCCGCGCCCGGGCCGCTGCTGTGCGCATAGGCGAGCAGGCTGATCC
>DAIOVT010000324.1:0-4918 GCA_036758885.1 Kineosporiaceae bacterium | reverse complement strand
ATCCTGCAGCCGCCGTTCTTCGACGCCGGCGCCGACGACGCGGTCAACTACGGCGGCATCGGCGCGGTGATCGCCCACGAGATCGGGCACGGCTTCGACGACCAGGGCTCGCGCTACGACGGCACCGGTGCACTCAAGGACTGGTGGACCGAGACCGACCGCTCCGCCTTCGACGCCCTCTCGGGCAAGCTGATCAGCCAGTTCGACCAGCTCTCCCCGCGGGAGGTGCCCGAGGAGAAGGTCAAGGGCGGGCTCACCGTGGGCGAGAACATCGGCGACCTGTGCGGGCTGGAGATGTCGCTGTCCGCCTACCGGATCGCCGGCGGCGGTGACGAGATCGACGGACTCACCGACACCCAGCGGTTCTTCATCGGCTGGGGTCAGGTGTGGCGCACGCTGGTGCGTCCGGAGGAGGCGAAGCGGCTGCTGGCGATCGACCCGCACTCCCCCGCCGACCTACGGGCCAACACGGTGCGCAACGTCGATGCCTTCCACGACGCGTTCGGCACCGCCCCCGGGGACGGCATGTGGCTGGCCACCGACGATCGCGTCCGCATCTTCTGATCCGAGCCCGATCGAGGAAGTGACTCGATGACTGCCGCCGATCTGACCGATGTGCCGGAGACGGCGCTGTGGACCCTGCGCAACCGGGCCGAGGAGGCGCTGCGCCCGGACTCAGAGTTCACCGACGACGAGGCGGTGCGGATCTACACCTCCCTGTCCGGGGAGGACTTCGAGCGCTTCGGGACGCCGAGCCAGTCGCACCCGTTGCGGGCGCTGGCCTTCGACACGGTGATCCGGGGGTTCCTCGCCGGGCATCCGCGCGGGCCGGTGGTGGCCCTGGGTGAGGGGTTGCAGACCTCGTACTGGCGGCTCGGCCGCCCCGACGTGGACTGGTTCTCGGTCGATCTCCCCGAGATGATCGCCGTCCAGCAGCGGCTGCTGCCGGCCGAGCCGGCGATCACCCGGATCGGGGCATCGGCGCTCGACCGGAGCTGGCTGGAACAGGTTCCGCAGGGGCCGGCGATGATCAGCGCGGAGGGCCTGTTCATGTACCTGCCGCGGCAGGACGTGCGCGCGCTGATCGCCGACCTGGCCGCACACTTCCCCGGCGGCCGGCTGATCTACGACTCGATCCCGGCGTGGTTCAGCAAGGGCACCATGGCCGGCAAGGTGCGGATGAGCGACCGCTACACGGCGCCGCCGATGCCCACCAGCCAGCGGGTCAGCGAGGCGGCACGGCTGCCGCAGCAGATCCCCGGTGTGGTCGCCGTCCGCGACGTGCTGCCGCCACCGGGACGTGGCAACTGGCGCAACCCGGTGCTGCGCTCGGCCTACAACCTGCCGGTGCTGCGCGACCACCGGCCCTCGATCACCCTGCTCGACTTCGCCACGGCCTGAGCCGGACGGCAGACCCGCGAGAACGGCGAGACCCGAACGGCGCCAAGGAGATTGCGCGGCCGGGGACTGATCAGCGCAGACCAGTCAGCGCAGACCGGTCAGCGCAGACCGACCCGGCGCCGAAGCGCCAGCGACAGCAACCGGTCGATCAGGTCGGGATAGGCCAGCCCGGTGCACTCCCACATGCGCGGGTACATCGAGATCGGGGTGAACCCGGGCATGGTGTTCACCTCGTTGATCATCACCGTGCCCTCGGCGGTGACGAAGAAGTCGACCCGGGCCAGGCCCTCGCAACCGAGCGCGGTGAACGCGCGCCCGGCCAGGTCGCGCACCTGACGGGCGACCCGGTCGGGCAGATCGGCCGGGCAGCTCAGCCGGGCCGCCGACTCGTCGAGGTACTTGGCCTCGAAGTCGTAGAACTCGTGGTCGCCGACGATCTCGATCTCGCCGGGCAGGCTGGTCGCGGGCTCCTCGCCGTCCGGGCTCTCGAGCACCGCGCACTCGATCTCCCGGCCGATCACGGCGGCCTCGATGACCACCTTGGGGTCGTGCTGCTGCGCCGTCTCGATCGCGGCGGCCAGGTCCTCGGCCGAGTGCACCTTGGTGATGCCGATGCTCGACCCGGCCCGGGCCGGCTTGACGAAGACCGGGAAGCCGAGCTCCTCGACGTCCAGGTAGACCTGATCTCGATGCCGGCGCCAGCGCACCTCCGGAACCACCACGTAGTCGCCGATCGGCAGCCCCGCCCCGGCCAGCAGGATCTTCATGTAGTGCTTGTCCATGCTGGCGGCGCTGGCCAGCACCCCGGAGCCGACGTACCGCACCCCGGCCAGTTCGAGCATGCCCTGCAGGGTGCCGTCCTCACCGAAGGGACCGTGCAGCAGCGGCAGCACCACGTCGACGCCGAGCAGCTGCTGCGGCACCTGTTCGGCACCGAGCACGGTCAGCTCCGGGCTGGCCCGGTGCACCGCCAGGCTCAGCGCCGGGCCGTCGTCCGCGGCGACCTCGGGCAGTTCACCCGACTCGATCTGCCAGCGCTTCGGTTCGTCCGGGGCGAGCACCCAGGCGCCGTCCCGGGTGATCCCGACGGCGGTGACGTCCCAGGAGTCGCGGTCGATCGCGGCCAGCACCGAACCGGCTGTCACGCAACTGATCTCGTGCTCGCTGGAGCGGCCGCCGAAGACCACGGCCACGCGTGGCCTGCGGCCGGCGGTGCGCCCGGAGGAGTGTCCCGAGGCGGGCTCCGGCGCGGTAGGGGCGGCCGGACCTGCGGCGGAGGTGTCGTGGTCATCGTCGCGTGCCATCGGGCCGAGCGTACCCGGGCCGGACCTAGGGTCTTGACATGAGCCGTTCCCAGCAGTCACACCTGTCCCTGAACACGATCGCCGTCACATCGGGGCGCGCCTCGGGTGTCGGCGCGCCGCTGGGTGCGCAGGTCGAGTTCTCCTCGACCTACCGGGCGCGCGAGCTGCAGGGGCAGGACGGCGACCAGGTCTACGGCCGGTTCGCCAACCCGGCCTGGACGGCGTTCGAACAGACCCTGGCGGCGCTCGAGGGCGGACCGGCGCTGCTGTTCGGATCGGGCATGGCGGCGATCTCGGCGGTGCTCGCCCAGGTGCCGCACGGCGCGCGGGTGGTGGCCCCGCAGAGCGCCTACTCGGGCACCGTGGCGCTGTTGCACCGGCTGCGCGCCGCCGGACGCATCGAGCTGACCGAGGTGCCGATCGCCGACACCGCGGCGACGATCGCCGCGTTCTCCGCGCCCCCGGCCCCGGCGATGGTGCTGCTCGAGTCGCCGACCAACCCGCTGATGGACGTCGCCGACCTGCCCGCGCTGATCGAGGCCGCACACGCCGCCGGGGCCGTGGTCGCGGTGGACAACACCTTCGCCACCCCCCTGGGCCAGCGTCCGCTCGACCTCGGCGCCGACCTGGTGCTGCACTCGGTGACCAAGTACCTGTCCGGACACAGCGACGTGGTGCTCGGCGCCCTGGCCTGGCGCGACGACGACCGCTGGCGCGAGCCGCTCACCGAGCACCGGCTGCTGAACGGGGCGATCGCCGGACCGATGGAGGCGATGCTGGCCCTGCGCGGCGTGCGCACCCTGGCGGTGCGCCTCGACCGGGCCTGCGCCAACGCGATGACGCTCGCCGAACGATTGCTCGAGCACCCCGCGGTGCTCCGGGTGCGCTACCCCGGCCTGCCCGGGGACCCGGGCCATGAGCGGGCCTCGGCCCAGATGCGCACCTTCGGCGCCATGGTGTCGATCGAGGTCCGCGATGCGGAGGCGGCCGAGCAGGTGTGCGCGAACACCCGGATCTGGGCGCACGCCACGAGTCTGGGCGGGGTGGAGTCGTCGCTCGAGCGCCGCCGGCGTCACGCCATGGAGCCGGTGGTGGTGCCCGAGGGGCTGATCCGGCTCTCGGTGGGCATCGAGGACGTCGAGGACCTCTGGCGCGATCTGGACGACGCCCTGCGGGGGGACGACGACCAGCGGGTCAGTTCCCCTCGGCCTTGAGCGGGCGGTAGAGCAGCCGTTCGCCGATGTCGTGCAGGCCGATCCGGCCCTCCAGCAACGCCACCACCTGTTCGGCGATCGGCATGTCCACACCGTGCCGGTCGGCCAGTTCGAGCACCGGGCGGGCACTCTTGGCGCCCTCGGCCGTGTACCGGGCGACCTTGACCGCCTCCGCCGGGCCGAGACCGCGGCCCAGCGCCGCGCCGAAACTGCGGTTGCGGGACAGCGACGAGGCGCAGGTGGCGACCAGGTCCCCGACGCCGGCCAGACCCGCCATGGTCGTCGCCCGGCCACCGAGCGCCAGCGCCAGCCGGGTGGTCTCGGCCAGGCCACGGGTGATGATCGTGGCCTTGGTGTTGTCGCCCAGACCCATGCCCTCGGCCACCCCGACCGCCAGCGCGATCACGTTCTTCAGCACCCCGCCGAGTTCGACACCGACCAGGTCGGTGTTCGTGTACGGCCGCATGTACCTGGCCCACAGCAGCGAGGCGATCCGGTCGGCGGTCGGCTCGTGCTCGCTGGCCACCACGGTGGCGGTCGGCTGGCGCTCGGCGATCTCGCGGGCCAGGTTGGGTCCGGAGACCACCGCGATCCGTTCCGGGCCGGCCCCGGTGACCTCGGCGATCACCTGACTCATCCGGTCCAGCGTCTCCAGTTCCAGGCCCTTGATCAGGGAGAGCAGCAGCACCCGCTCGTCCAGATGCTGCCGCAGCTGCTCCAGGTTGGCGCGCAGGGTCTGCGCGGGAACCGCCAGGGCCAGCACCTCGGCGTCCTGACAGGCCGCGGCGACGTCGGTGGTGGCGACCACGTTGCCGGGCAGCACGACGTCCGGCAGGTACGCCGAGTTCACGTGGTCGGCGTTGATCTCGTCGCGGACGTCGTCACGCCGGGCGCACAGGGTCACCGGATGTCCCGAATCGGCGAGCACCATGGCGAACGTCGTCCCCCAGGAGCCGGCGCCGAGAACGGTGACCCGGGTCATCGACCCTCGCCGGATGC
>DAIOVT010000323.1:0-4937 GCA_036758885.1 Kineosporiaceae bacterium | reverse complement strand
ACGATCGTGATCACCGCGGCCGAGAGCAGCACCAGCACACCGGGTTTCGGCCAGCGCCGCAGCAGCAGCCGGAACATCTTGGTGACCGCACCGGCGGCGAGCAGCCCCAGCCCGATGCTCACCCAGATCACCAGCCGGCCCGGCGTCCTGATGTACTCCCAACCCGGCAGCCAGTCGTACAGCGGCAGATACGTCCAGCGGCCGCCGTCCGGGCCCCGGGTGCCCATCGCCAGCTCGGCCAGCACCGCGGTGATCGCAGCCAGGGTGAACCGGCGCCGCCGCGGCCAGACCGAGACGAACAATCCCAGCACCGCCAGCACCAGCACAGCCACGCCCACCGAGGCGTACATCTCCGGCGGCCAGCCCAGCGAGATCTGCGCCTGCCAGTCGAGCTGCCGGCCACCCCAGAAGTCGTTCAGCGGGCCGGCCGCGATCAGGCCGTACCAGGGCGGTGAGAACAGGTCGAGCATCGCCGCCGAACGCTGCGCCTCGGGCGCGTCGGCCAGCACCCGCAGGTACGGCTGCACCAGGGCCAGCGCCGAACCGACGAACACCAGTCCCCCGGCCAGATCGGCGAACAGCACCCGGCGCGGCACGATCTGCAACGGCGCGACCCGGGTTCGCCGCCAGCGCCGAACCCAGGCCACCAGCAGACAGATCATGATCAGCATCAGGAAGTAGCTGAACCAGATGCCGGTGGCCAGCCCGATGCTGAGCTGCCAGCACGACATCGCCCAGCCGGCCAGCACCCAGCGGGCGCGCCGTCCGCTCTCAAGCAGTTCGGGCTGCCAGCCCTCGCGCAACGACCAGCCGTGCCCGTAGGCGAGCATCGCCGCGGCCAGAATGATGCCGCCGGTCGAGACGATGTTGATGTGAATGACCTGGATGTCGCGCCACGGCGCGAACCCCATCGCCATCGCCGCCACCGCGGCCCCGGTCACCCCGGCGCCGAGCACCCGGGCGAGGGCGTACCCGCCGAACGTGGCCATCGCCGTGGCCACCAGCAACGCCAGGTTCAGCTGGGCCAGTGCGCCCGCCTGCCCGGACGGCACGAACCAGGCCAACGGCAGGTAGCCGTAGACGACATCGGTGTAAGCCAAGTTGTCGGGTGCCTGCTGAAAGGCGTTGGTGGTGTAGAGGTTTGCGGCACCGTCGCGTACCGCGTGCCCGAGCCAGGACAGCTGCCAGGCGAAGTAGAGCGGGTCACCGAGGTCCCCCGCGGCGGTGGTGGTCAGCCCGCGCAGGATCGGCAGGTTGTTGGCCAGGGTGAGCGCGGTGAGCAGCACCGCGGCCAGCAACCCCTCGGCCAGGCTCATACCCGGCCCGGCACTCCTACGTCTCAACTGCCCGACCCCGCAGCACCCGGGCGCTGGGGTGCGCCAGCACCGCGACGTCCTTGCGCGGATCGTCGGGGTAGACCATGACGTCGGCCGAGGCGCCCTCCTCGATGCCCTGGCGGCGCAGCCACGACCGGGCGCCCCAGCAGGCGCCGTCCAGGGCCGAGGTCGGCGGAATACCCGCGGCGACCAGCTCGGCGACCTCGGCGGCGATCAGGCCGTGCGGCATCTCCGAGCCCGCATCGGTGCCGGCGAACACCGGCAGACCCGCCTCGAAGGCGGCCGCGATCGTGTCGTAGCGAACCTCGTGCAGCCGCCGCATGTGCGCGGCGTAGACCGGGAACTTGGCCTCGCCGGCGTCGGCGTGCGCCGGGAAGTTGGCGATGTTGACCAGGGTCGGCACGATCGCCACCCCACGCGCGGCGGCCAGCGCGATGGTCTCGTCGGTGAGCCCACAGGCGTGCTCGATGCAGTCGATGCCGGCCTCGATCAGATCGGCCAGACAGTCCTCGCCGAAGCAGTGCGCCGTCACCCGCGCGCCCGCCTCGTGCGCCGCCGTCATCGCCTCCCGCAGCGCCCAGTCGGGCCAGCAGGGTGCGAGATCACCGATCTCGCGGTCGATCCAGTCACCGACCAGCTTCACCCATCCGTCACCGGCCAGCGCCTCGGCCCGCACGTAATCGGCCAGCTGCTCGGGTTCGATCTCGTGGGCGAAACCGCGCAGGTACCGGCGGGTGCGGGCGATGTGCCGGCCGGCCCGCACCACCCGGGGCAGGTCGTCGCGGTCGTCGATCCAGCGGGTGTCGCTCGGCGAGCCGGCGTCGCGCAGCAGCAACACCCCGGCGTCACGATCGGCGAGCGCCTGCTCCTGCGCGGTGGCCTGGTCGACCGCCCCGCCCGCCCCGAGGCCGACGTGAGCATGCGCGTCGACCAGACCGGGAAGCACCCAACCCTCGATGGTGCTCACCCGGGCCGCCCCGGCGAAGGTGGGCTCGGTCAGCGTGATCCGGTCGCCGACGACCCAGACCTGATCGACGATCTCGTCGGGGCCGAGCATGACCCGACCCCGTAACTGGAGCACCTCGGAAGCGGCCGTCATGGTCGGTCAGTGTGTCAGGGCACGGGTCGAATCTGTCGAAACCGGAGGGTTACCTGCCGAGGAACTTGTCGAAACCGGGCGGAAGATCCAGGTCCTTGAGCTGCTCGGCGAGATTCGCCGGATCAGAGGACGGCGCGCCGAACGCCGCGCCGGTACCCGCACTGCTCGTGGCCCGGCCGGCCTCGCCGCGTTCCTGCTGGGCGCGCTTCGCCGGGTTGCCCGACTTGCCCTTGCCCTTGCGCGGCGGAGGCGCAGAACGCCCACGCGACTTCTTGCCGCCGCCGGGCAGCCCGGCCATACCCGCACCGGGCCCGGCCCCGGGGCCGCCACCCATGCCGGGCAACCCACCCATGCCCGGCAGACCACCGCCGCGGCGCATCGCGCGCATCATCTTCTGCGCCTCGCCGAACCGCTCGACCAGCTGGTTGACATCGCTGACCTGCACGCCGGCGCCCTTGGCGATGCGCAGCCGGCGCGAGCCGTTGAGCACCTTGGGCTGGCGGCGCTCCTGCGGGGTCATCGACTTGACGATCGCCTCGACCCGATCCATCTCACGCTCGTCGAAGTTGTCCAGCTGATCGCGCAGCTCGCCCATGCCGGGCAACATGCCGAGCAGCTTCTTGATCGAGCCCATGTTCTTCAGGGCGGCCATCTGGGCGAGGAAGTCCTCGAAGGTGAAGTCCTCGTCGGCGGCGAACTTCGCCGCCATCTCCTCGGCCTGCTTCTCGTCGAAGGCCTTCTGCGCCTGCTCGATCAGGGTGAGCACGTCACCCATGTCGAGAATCCGCGAGGCCATCCGGTCCGGGTGGAAGGCCTCGAAGTCGGTGAGCTTCTCACCGGTGGAGGCGAACAGGATCGGCTTGCCGGTCACCCCGACCACCGACAACGCCGCGCCACCGCGGGCGTCGCCGTCCAACTTCGAAAGCACCACACCGGTGAAGGCGACGCCGTCGGCGAAGGCCTGCGCGGTGTTGACGACGTCCTGGCCGATCATCGCGTCGAGCACGAACAGGATCTCGTCGGGCTTGATCGCGTCGCGGATGTCGGCGGCCTGCTGCATCATCTCGGCGTCGACACCGAGGCGTCCGGCGGTGTCGACGATGACGATGTCGTGCTGCTTCTCGATCGCGTACTCGACGCCCTGCCCGGCCACGGCGACCGGGTTGCCGACCCCGGCACCCGGGTTGGCCAGTTCACCGGAGGCCGAGGTGCCCGGGTGCGGGGCGAACACCTTCGCCCCGGCCCGTTCACCGACCACCTTGAGCTGGTCGACGGCGTTCGGCCGCTGCAGGTCGGCGGCTACCAGCAGCGGCGTGTGCCCCTGCTCCTTGAGCCAGAGCGCCAGCTTGCCGGCCAGCGTGGTCTTACCGGCACCCTGCAGACCGGCCAGCATGATCACCGTCGGCGGCAGCTTCGCGAACTTCAGCCGCCGGCTCTCGCCGCCGAGCACCGCGACCAGCTCGTCGTGCACGATCTGCACGACCTGCTGCGCCGGGTTCAGCGCCCCCGAGACCTCCGCGGAGAGCGCCCGCTCGCGGATCGTCGCGGTGAAGGCCCGGACCACGGGCAGCGCGACGTCGGCGTCGAGCAGCGCCCGGCGGATCTCGCGGATCGTCGCGTCGACGTCGGCCTCGGAGAGACGGCCCTTGCCGCGCAGCGACTTGAACGTGGCGGCGAGCCGGTCAGACAGGGATGCGAACACCGCTCCAGCCTAATGCCCGCACCGCGCGACCAAGATGACCGCGGATCACGCGGCCAGCACACCCGGCCCGGCACCCGCCCCGGCGGCAGCCGGTTCGAGGGCCGCGGCGACGATGTCGGCGACGTCGTCGACCAGGTGCACGGTCAGCACCTCCCGCACCTCGGCGGGCAGGTCGTCCAGGTCGGGGCCGTTGCGGGCCGGCAGGAAGATCTCGGTGAGCCCGAGCCGGTGCGCCGCAAGCAGTTTCTGCTTCACCCCACCGATCGGCAGCACCCGGCCGGTCAACGAGATCTCACCGGTCATCGCCACCTCCTCGCGCACCAGCCGTCCGGTGAGCAGCGAGGCCAGCGCGGTGGTCATGGTGACCCCGGCGCTCGGACCGTCCTTCGGCACCGCGCCGGCCGGGAAGTGCACGTGCACCCGCTTGCCGGTCAGCGCCGAGGTGTCGATGCCGAGGCGCTCGCCGTTGGCGCGCAGGTAGGCGAGCGCGATCTGCGCCGACTCCTTCATCACCTCGCCCAGCTGACCGGTCAGGGTCAGGCCGGGTTCGCCGTCCATGGTGGCGACCTCGACGAACAGCACGTCGCCGCCCACCCCGGTCACCGCCAGCCCGGTGGCGACACCGGGAATCGCCGCGCGGCGGGAGTTCTCGGGCTCGAACCGGGGCCGGCCCAGGTACTCCTGGACGTCGCCCTCCCCCACCACGACGGCCCCGTCGGGCTCCGCTGGGGCGGTGGCGAGCTTGGTGGCCACCTTGCGCAGGATGCGTCCGATCGAGCGCTCCAACTGCCGAACGCCC
>DAIOVT010000322.1:0-4942 GCA_036758885.1 Kineosporiaceae bacterium | reverse complement strand
TACACCCCCGCCACCAGCTAACCGCGAACGTGACAGCTATTTTCGACTGATCACCACGGGGCGGGCCTGCAGTTCTGCATGATCACCACGGGGCGGGTGTGCGGTTCTGCATGATCACCACCGAGGCCGCGTGCAGTTCTGCATGATCACGGGTTGCTGACATGACAGTGCTGGCTTATAGTTGTATCTACAACTGATTACGGAGGCCACGGTGACCCACCCCTACGAGGACTTCCTGGTCCGAGCGCTGCCGACCAGCCGGGCCCAGCGATCCTGGACCGCGACGGACGGCGCCCTGCCGACGCTGTACATCAGCCACGGCGCCCCGCCCCTGCTGGAGAGCACGACCTGGATGAACGAGTTGTTCACCTGGTCGACCAGCCTGCCCAAGCCGAAGAGCATCCTGATCGTCAGCGCCCACTGGGAGAGCGCGCCGCTGAGCCTGACCCAGACCGCGGCCGGCACTCCCCTGGTCTACGACTTCGGCGGGTTCGACCCGCTGTACTACACGCTGCAGTACCCCACCCCGGACTCGGGCACCCTGGCCGACCGGGTCGCCGCACTGATGCCCGACACCGAGAACGTGCACCGGCACGCGAGCCGCGGCCTCGACCACGGCGCCTGGGTCCCGCTGATGGTGATGTACCCGGACGCCGACGTCCCGGTCGTCCAGATGTCGATGCCCACGCACGACCCGCAGCGCCTGCTCGATCTCGGACGGCGCCTGCGCCCGCTGCGCGAGGAGGGCACGCTGGTGATCGGCTCGGGCTTCATGACCCACGGCCTGCCGTTCCTGACCCGTGACCAGTTCCACGGCCGCGGCCCGCTGCCCGGCTGGTCGGTCGAGTTCGACGCCTGGGCGGCCGAGGCCCTGGCCCGCGGCGACCTGGACGAACTTGCCGCCTACACGGCGAAGGCCCCGGGCATGCCGTACGCGCACCCGACGGTCGAGCACTACGTGCCGCTGTTCGTCACGCTGGGCGGCGCCGACCAGGGCGCCGAGGCGATCACGACCACGGTCGACGGCTACTTCTTCGGCCTCTCCAAGCGGTCGTTCCAGGCGGCCTGACCACCGGACGGCCCCGACGATCCCGGCGATCGGGACAATCCCGACAAGACGTGTCGAACGAGATACTGACAGTGCCGGTACAACGAGTATCGTGATCAGGACATAGCGTCGCCTCTCCAGCTTGAGTTGTGGTTCCTCACCGAGGCGCGCCTGAACAGGGTGGTCCGATCCGCTTCGACATCGGACGGGCGCGACCGGGCCCGCCACAGCGGATCTCGGGGGGCGGTATCAACCAACTACTTGTCACTCTGAATCTCGCCTCGGCCGCGATCGCCGTCGTGGTTGCCCTGGTCGCCTGGCAGCGGCGTCACATCGTGCGGGCCGCGACCGGTCTGGCCCTCGGCATGACCGGGCTGGCGTCCTGGACCGTTTCCGGGGCACCGCTGCGAGCGATGCTGGACGCGCTCCGCCCCGACCAGAACCACCTCGGCGCGGTGGTCGCGATCCTGCCCGGCATCTCGGTGGCCGTCGCCGGCTTCACGCTGATGTTCCTCTGGGTCGCCGACCCGGCCCTCGAGCCGTCACGACGCACCTACGTGCTGCTCTCGATCCACCCGGTACTGGTCACCCTGGCCGCGCTCAGCGACCCGTGGCTGCACGGACTGGTGGTCGGACTGCGCCCGGCCGACAGCCCCCAGGGACCGTGGATCTTCGGACCGCTGTTCTGGCTGCACAGCGCCTACTGCTACGTGATCCTCGCCTGGTCGGGCATGCGGATGAAGTCACGCACCCGGCACGCCACCCAGACCCAGCGGCACACCGCCCTGATCATCACCCTCAGCGGTCTGGTGCCGGTGACCTGGTGCGTCTTCGTGACCCTGGTTCCGGGCGGGCAGCAGTACGCCTCCTGGGCCGGGCTGTCGGTGCTGTTCATGGGCGTGGTCTGCATGTTCGCGCTGTTCCGCCGCAGCATGCTGCAGATCGTGCCGGTGGCCCGCGGGCTGGTGATCCAGCGCCTCTCCGACGCCGTGATCGTGATCGGACGGCGGCAGGAGATCGTCGACATCAACCCGGCCGGCGGGCGGCTGCTGCGTGCGCTCGACCCCGACCTGCCCGCCTATCTGTCGGGCCTGCCCGCCCATCGGCTCTTCGGCAGCGCCACCACCGCGCAACTGCTCGCCAGCCGTGAACTGCACGCGGTGATCGAGGACGTGCCGGTGGTCTTCGACGTCCTCGTGGACGTCGTGCGGGACAGCGCCGGACGACGGGTCGCCCAGGTGATCGTCGTCCGGGACATCACCGAGCTGCACCGGCAGCGACTCGCCCTCGCCGAGGCGAACGAACAGCTGCAGCGGCAGCTGGCCACCATCGACCGGTTGCGCGCCGACCTGAGCGAACAGGTCACCCGTGACGATCTGACCGGCAGCTACAACCGCCGCTACCTGATGGCCGAACTGCAGCACTGCCTCGACCAGGCCCGGGACGGCGCCGAGGACCTGTCGGTGCTGATGGTCGACCTGGACCACTTCAAGATGATCAACGACAGCTACGGCCACGGCGTCGGCGACCAGGTGCTGATCCAGATCGCGGCGCAGCTCGGCGCCGGTGCCCCGGGGCACGCCACCGTGGCCCGGTACGGCGGCGAGGAGTTCACGGTGCTGCTGCCACGCACCGACGGCGCCAGCGCCACCGCGGTCGCCGAGAACCTGCGGCAGCTCTGCGGAACCGTTGCGGTGCAGACCGAACAAGGAGTGGTCTCGGCCACCGTGAGCATCGGCCTGGCCACCCTCGCCGACGTCTCGGAGCCGGGCACCGAGACCTTGATGCGCGCCGCCGACGAGGCCCTCTACGACGCAAAGTCGTTGGGCCGCAACCGGGTCTGCGTGCACGGACGCTCGCCGATCGCCTCGCACGGCGAGGTGCACCGCGGCCGCGGCACCGGCTGGTGGCTGGCCGGGCCGCGCCGTCCGATGTAGCTCCCCCGTGATCATGCAGAAGTGCACGGCCCACTGGCGCCGGTCGAGGACTCGCCCAAACGGGACCGGCCCGCACCAGGGGCATGGGTGCGGGCCGGCATCCGTTGTGGCGGAACGGTTCTCAGCAGATCACTGCCGAACCAAGGGTCACTTGGTCACCCGGATCGCCACCACAGCCTTCTTGCCCTTGAAGCTGCCGGTGGCGATCGACGTCGCCGGCTTCACACCCAGGGTGGCCAGGTAGGCGCGCACGGCCTTGGCCCGGTTCTGCGAGACCGCACGGTTCGCCGCGCTGTTCGCCCCGGTCGAGGTCGGCACCAACTGCACACCCTTGACCGTCTTCAACAAGGCGACCTGCGCCTTCAGCTTCGTCTGCTCGCCCTTGGTCAGCTTCGCCGACCCGGCAGGGAACTCCACCCCACGAATGGCCTTCACCGCCATCGACGCCTTCAAGGTCACGGCCTTGTTCGCGGCCGAGGTGCCGACGACCGTGACCTGCGCCGTCCCGGCGGCCAGCGTGTTCGGCACCTTGATCACCATCGACAGGGCGCCCTTGGCGTTGGCCTTCACCGATGCCTTCGCACCCCACGAGGTACTCACGGTTGCTGCCGAACCCGGCTTCAGGTTCGCCACCTCCAACCGGTTCGCCAACCCCGCCAACACCGACGCCGACGTCACCTTCGCCGTAGCCGCCGGCACGGCCTTCTGCACGTTCAGGGTCTTCGACGTCATCGCCGCGTCGGTGAATCCGGCCGTGCTGGAGTTGTCGGTGTTGGTCTGGCCGCCGAACTCCACGACGTATCCCTTGATGATGGACTTGTAAGCGCCACCGTCGTCCTCCACGTCGTTCCACGTACCGGTGCTGCCTTGCCAATTGGTGACCGCACGATCCTCGGTGACCGTGCCCCCTCCGTTGTTCGGCTCGCCATAGGCCCAGCTGTTGTAGGCACCATCGGACGCCGCGCAGGAGCTGGCGACCGAGGGCGCACTGCACTCGGTGAAGATCGGCTTGTCCGTGCCGGGTTCCGTCTCCCAGCGCCACGTCCGGTCAGACCCGTCAAGGTTGCCCTGGGCTCCGATCCAGGCATTGGCCGCATCTCTCACCTTTGCCGAGAGGAGATCGTTCTCGCTCTTGGTGTTGATGGTGACCAGGTATCCCGGCTGACCGTAATAGTTCAGGCCCGCAGCCGCGGTCTTGGCGGCGTCGTAACTGATCTCGGGGCTCGACTGGAA
Source organism: Kineosporiaceae bacterium (assembly GCA_036758885.1). Taxonomy (GTDB): domain Bacteria; phylum Actinomycetota; class Actinomycetes; order Actinomycetales; family Kineosporiaceae; genus DAIOVT01. The sequence goes on along the minus strand of DAIOVT010000322.1, from coordinate 724 downwards.
CAGATATACGTGCCCGTTCTCGCCGAGCAGCGCGGCGCCGTCGTCATACGGAACGGCGGAGACCTGCACCTTGGTCGTACCGATCACCGCCTCGCTGATCGTCATCGACTGCAGCGCGGTGTCGATCGCGGCCCGGTCACCGGTGAAAGAGATCTCCGTACCGCTGAACGAGGGGTATCCGGCCGCCAGGGTCAGACCGGTCGTTTTGGCAAGTGACAGCACCCCGTTGCTGGCGGTGACGGACACCAGGTAGGCGGAGGCATTGCCACCGCTCAGCCGGAATCCCGGCAGGGCGTTCGTCGTCCCGGTGTTCAGGGTGGTCAACGAGGTCGGCGTCGCGCTCAGCGGATCTGCGGCGAACGCAGAGCCGGCGCCGGCCAGCACGCCGGCGGCCGCCAGGGTTGTCACAGCCAGAGTGGTCGCGGCGCGCCGTCCGAGTGGCGCTTGCCTGCGGCCTTGAAGAAGTGTCACGGAGTCCCTCCCAGAGACCAGTACGACCGATGCCATCACCGGCCCCACCAGCATCACGGGTCACAACCATCACCTCTGACCACTCAAGCCTCAGCCGTTCGGGCGAACTATCGGCCCGCGACGGCACCAAACCCCTTGCAACAGTGGCAACTCCGCTCAACCACCCGAACACCGCCGAACCCTCCGTGATCATGCAGAACTGCACACCGAGGGGGTGCGAGCCAAGCAGTTCTGCATGATCACGCAACGGCGG
>DAIOVT010000321.1:0-4956 GCA_036758885.1 Kineosporiaceae bacterium | reverse complement strand
AGACGGTCTCCCAGGGGCCTTCCACCGCCACCTGGCCGAGCTCCGCGGTGCCCTCGAGCAGCGGCGTCGCCTCGGCCGCGCTCTCGATCAGGTGCGAGGGCATCAACTCGCGCATGTGCTGGAAGGCCCACTGTTGGTACGGGGCCTCCTGCCAGTTGACGAGGGTGATCAGGGACCGGGCCTGGGGTGGGATGAACGCACTCCAGGTCTCCACCGACGACCAGTCGGTGCCGGGATCGGCGGCCAAGGTGGAAGCAAGCTGCGCGTAGTCGCCGGGCGCAGGCTGCTCGGAGGCAGGCGTCGGCTCAGCCAAAGGTTCGGACATCCGGGCATGCTAACCCGCTGCGAAGCCGCATTGGGGGTGCGCCGAGCCGGTGGTGACGGGGTCCTCATCGAGGCCCTGCGACGACTGCGGAATCCGTCGTGCAGGTCGCTGCCGAAGGCCCGGCACGGGTCGACCCGGGGCCGTCAGGACGCCTCCCGGCCCGGCCTCGGGTGGAGTTCGTGCCGTCGTGAGCGGCTAGGGTGGTGTGGCTGTTCGCGCGTGGCCGCGACCGCTGAGTCCGTGCGAGTGCAACTGAGTCCGCCTGATCACGTCTGATCACGTCTGGGTCGATCCCTGTCGGCCGTCCGGAGGTCCAAGGTGTCCGTCGACGCTGACGCGGACCGTCGCGAGGGAGTCGTCGTCGCGATCGACGGCCCGTCCGGCTCGGGCAAGTCCAGCGTGTCCCGCGAGGTCGCCGCCCGACTCGGCATCGCCTATCTCGACACCGGCGCCATGTACCGGGCCCTGGCCTGGCTGGTGCTGCAGCGCGGGCTCGAACTCGGGGGCGGTGACGCCGCCGAGGCCGAACAGGCCGCGGTGGCCCGGCTGTCCCGGCAGATGGACCTGCAGATCTCCACCGACCCGCAGGTCTCCGCCGTCGTCGTCGACGGCGTCGAGGTCACCAATGCGATCCGGGAGCGGCGGGTCAGCTCGGTGGTCAGCGTGGTCGCGACCAACCTCGAGGTGCGCGCCGAGCTGCGCCGCCGGCAACGGGCGATCATCGAGGCTGCCCGGCCCGCCGGAGGCATCGTCGCCGAGGGCCGCGACATCACCACGGTGGTCGCGCCGGATGCCGACGTCCGGCTGCTGCTCACCGCGAGTGAGGAGGCCCGGCTGGCCCGGCGGGCGCTGGAGGTGCACGGCGAGGCCGGCGACCAGGCCCGCGCCGACGTCCGCGACGTGGTGCTCGGCCGGGACCGGATCGACTCGACGGTCACCGTCTTCCAGCAGGCCGCCGACGGCGTCACCGAACTCGACTCCTCGGCACTCGACTTCGAGCAGACCGTCGAGGCAGTGCTCGGCCTGGTGCGCCGCGCCCGCCGTGGCGACGCCCCGGTGAGCAGCGCTCCGGTGAACAACGCCATCGGCAGCAGGAGTTCGGTGTGAGCGAGAACAGCAACGATCAGAACCCTGAGGACGGCGCGGCGCGCGCGCTGCTGGCCGGACTGGCCGACTACGACCTCTCCGAGGCCGACGAGGCACTGCTCGCCGACGATGACGACGGTGCTCGCGGCGAGGACTCCACCGGGCCGCTTCCGGTGCTGGCCGTCGTCGGGCGGCCCAACGTCGGCAAGTCGACCCTGGTGAACCGGGTGCTCGGCCGTCGTGAGGCGGTCGTCGAGGACGTGCCCGGGGTGACCCGGGACCGGATCAGCTACGAGGCGGAATGGTCCGGACACCGGTTCATGGTGGTCGACACCGGCGGCTGGGAGCGCGACGTGCGCGGTATCGCCGCCCGGGTCGCCGAGCAGGCCGAGATCGCGATCGAACTGGCCGACGCCGTGCTCTTCGTCGTCGACGCCACGGTCGGTGCCACCAGCACCGACGAGGCGGTGGTGAAGCTGCTGCGGCGCAGCGGCAAACCGGTGGTGCTGGCTGCGAACAAGGTCGACGACACTCGCGGCGAGCTCGAGGCGGCCGCGTTGTGGGGTCTGGGCCTGGGCGAGCCGTACCCGGTCTCGGCACTGCACGGGCGGGGCAGCGGCGACCTGCTGGACGCCGTCCTGGAGGTGCTGCCCGAGGTGTCCGCGGTCGGCGCCGACTCGACGCCCGGGCTGCGCCGGGTGGCGCTGCTGGGCCGGCCCAACGTGGGCAAGTCGAGCCTGCTCAACGCGCTGGCCGGTGCCGAGCGGGTGGTGGTCGACGACACCGCCGGCACCACGCGTGACCCGGTCGACGAGGTGGTCGAGATCTCCGGCACGCCCTACCGGCTGGTCGACACCGCGGGCATCCGCCGCAAGACCCACCAGAGTCAGGGGGCCGACTTCTACGCCTCGCTGCGCACCCGGGCCGCCCTGGAGAAGGCCGAGGTCGCCGTCGTCCTGCTGGATGCGTCCGAGCCGCTCACCGAGCAGGACACCCGGGTGATCCAGATGGTGGTCGAGGCCGGCCGGGCGCTGGTGCTCACCTACAACAAGTGGGACCTGGTCGACGAGGAGCGCCGCCGCTACCTGGAGCGTGAGTATGAGCGCGATCTGGTGCAGGTGCAATGGGCACCCCGGATCAACGTCTCGGCGAAGACCGGCTGGCACGTCGGCAAACTGGCGAACGCCCTGGAGACCTCGCTGGACTCCTGGGACCAGCGGGTGCCGACCGCGCAGCTGAACGGGCTGCTGGCCGAGATCGTGGCCGCGCATCCGCACCCGTTGCGCGGCGGCAAGCAGCCACGGATCCTGTTCGGCACCCAGGCCTCCACCCGGCCGCCCCGGTTCGTGCTGTTCACCACGGGGTTCCTGGAGGCCGGCTACCGGCGGTTCCTGGAACGCCGGCTGCGAGAGACGTTCGGGTTCGTCGGAAGCCCGATCGAGGTATCCGTCCGTCCGCGGGAGAAGAAGCGTCGATGACCGTCATTGCCGACCCGGCCACCCTGGCGGCGGTACTGCCGCCGGTCATCGATCGACTGGCGGAGGAGCTGCAGGCTCGCGCCGAGCAGGTCACCGCGGCCGTCGGGCTGCTCGACGACGGCTCGACGGTGCCGTTCATCGCCCGGTACCGCAAGGAGGTCACCGGCGGGCTGGACGACGCCCAGCTGCGCACCCTGGCCGACCGGCTGGTCTACCTGCGCGAGCTCGAGGAGCGCCGTCAGGCGGTGCTCGATTCCGTTGCGGAGCAAGGGAAACTGACCGCGGAGCTGGCCGCCTCGATCCTGTCGGCGACCACCAAGGCGCGCCTCGAGGACGTCTATCTCCCGTACAAGCCGCGGCGCCGCACCAAGGCCCAGATCGCCCGCGAGGCCGGTCTGGAGCCGCTGCTCGACGAGCTGCTGACCGACCCCAGGCACAACCCGATCGCGGTGGCGGCGGGCTACCTGAACGCCGAGCACGGGGTCGGCGACGTCGACGCCGCGCTCGAGGGTGCCCGGGCGATCCTGGTCGAGCGGTTCACCGAGGACGCCGACCTGCTCGAGGCGTTGCGTGAGCGGGTCTGGTCACGCGGCGAGCTGGTCTCGTCGGTCAAGGACGGCAAGGAGAACGAGGGCGCCCGGTTCTCGGACTACTTCGCCCACCGCGAGGCGTTGCGCACCGCTCCGTCGCACCGGGTGCTGGCGCTGTTCCGTGGTGAACGGGAAGGGATCCTCGAACTCAGCCTGGACCCGGCCGACGCCGAACTCGGTGCACTCAGCGAGATCGAGCGGATCATCGCGAACTCCGCCGGGATCACCGACGCCGGCCGCGCGGCCGACGTCTGGCTGACCGACTGCGTGCGCTGGGCCTGGCGGACCAGGGTGGCGCTGCGGATCGAGGGCGACATCCGTGGCCGGCTCCGCGAGATGGCCGAGACCGAGGCCGTGCGGGTGTTCGCCGAGAACCTGCGCGACCTGCTGCTCGCCGCCCCGGCCGGCACCCGCGCGACGATGGGCCTGGACCCGGGGCTGCGCACCGGCGTGAAGGTCGCGGTCGTCGACGCGACCGGAAAAGTTGTTGCGACGCAGACGATCTACCCGCACCCGCCGGCCAAGAAGTGGGCCGACTCGCTCGACGTCCTGGCGAAGCTGGCAGCCGAGCACAAGGTCGAACTGATCGCGATCGGCAACGGTACCGCCTCGCGCGAGACCGAGCGGCTGGCCGCCGAGCTCGCCACCCGGCACCCGGAGCTGAACCTGACCACCGCGGTGGTCTCCGAGGCGGGGGCGTCGGTGTACTCGGCGTCGGAGTACGCCTCGAACGAACTGCCCGACATGGACGTCTCGCTGCGCGGCGCGGTCTCGATCGCGCGCCGGCTGCAGGACCCGCTGGCGGAGCTGGTGAAGATCGAGCCGAAGTCGATCGGCGTCGGCCAGTACCAGCACGACGTCGCCGAGGGCCTGCTCGCGCACAGCCTGGACAGCGTCGTCGAGGACTGCGTCAACGCCGTCGGCGTCGACGTGAACACCGCCTCGGTGCCGTTGCTGCGCCGGGTCTCCGGCGTCGGCGAGGGGCTGGCCACGATGATCGTGGCGCACCGCGACGCCAACGGTGCGTTCGGCTCCCGCCGGCAGTTGCTCGACGTGCCCCGGCTCGGGCCGAAGGCGTTCGAGCAGTGCGCGGGCTTCCTGCGCATCCAAGCCGGGCAGGACCCGCTGGACGCCTCGGCGGTACACCCCGAGGCCTACCCGGTGGTCTCCCGGATGGCCACCTCGGCCGGGGTGGGAGTGGCCGAGATGATCGGCAACACCGCTGTGCTGCAGCGGCTCTCGGCGCCCGAGTTCGTCGACGACCACTTCGGCCTGCCGACCGTCAACGACATTCTCGCCGAACTCGACAAGCCCGGCCGGGACCCGCGCCCGGCGTTCGTCACTGCCCGGTTCGCCGAGGGCGTGGAGTCGCTCGACGACCTGCACCCGGGCATGCAGCTCGAGGGCACGGTCACCAACGTCGCCGCCTTCGGCGCCTTCGTCGACATCGGCGTGCACCAGGACGGTCTCGTCCACG
>DAIOVT010000320.1:0-4960 GCA_036758885.1 Kineosporiaceae bacterium | reverse complement strand
AGCCTGGGCGGGGCGACCTATCACGTCTCGCACCCCGGCGGACGCAACTACGAGCACCCGCCGGTCAACGCCGGCGAGGCCGAGGCCCGGCGCCGGGCCCGGTTCGAGCCGCGTGGTCACACCCCCGGACGCCTCGACGTGGCGGCGATCCAGGAGGCCGGCCGGCGCGCGTTCAGCCCCGAGTACCCGCACACCCTCGATCTGCGCCGGGTTCCGGCCGCGGCAACCCCTGCATCGCCCGACGCTTCGGCCTAGGCTCACCCGGATGTGCCCGAGCGTGATCCCGTGAGCGCGGTCCCGTGAGCGAGACCGAGTGAGCGTGCTGCGCGAGTACGCCGCCGGGGTCGCCCAAACGGCATTGCCGACCCTCGCCGCGATCGATTCGGTCGGTATGCGGACCGGCCCCACCGGGCCGAACGGGGCCCCGCTCGGCGGCACCCCGATCGACGAGGTGGTCGGACCCGACGGAACCTTGCGGCCGGCCTGGAAACACCTTGCCGAGGTGGCGGTCTCGCTGACCGAGGCCGATCTGCGCCGGCTCGCCGCCGACATGGCCCGGATGCTCTCGGACGACGGCGCGACCTACTCGCCGTCCGGGCACGGCTCGGGGCCCTGGCGGCTGGACCCGATCCCGCTGGTGATCGAGGCCGCGGCCTGGGCCCGGCTCGAGATCGGCCTGGCCCAGCGCGCCGAACTGCTGAACGCGATCCTGGTCGATCTGTACGGACCGCGGCGGCTGCTCGCCGAACGGGTCGTGCCACCCGCGGCGATCTTCAGCCACCCCGGCTACCTGCGGGTGCTGGCCCGGCCCTCCAGCCAGGACCCGCACCCGCTGATCATCTCGGCCACCGACCTGGGCCGGGACGCATCCGGCGACTGGCGGGTGCTCGGCGACCGTGCCCAGGCGCCGTCCGGGCTCGGGTACGCGATGGAGAACCGCCGGGTGATCTCCCGGGCGGTGCCCGAGCTCTACCGCTCGGCCGGGCTGCATCAGGTGCGGCCGTACCTCTCGGCACTGCGGACGACGCTGCTCGAGTCGGCACCGGAGTCTGCGGGCGAGGACCCGCGGGTCGTCGTTCTCTCCCCCGGCACCGCCTCGGAGACTGCCTACGACCAGGCGTTCCTGGCCAGCAGCCTGGGTTTTCCGCTGGTGCAGGGCCACGACCTGACCGTGCGCGACGGAGCGGTCTGGACCAAGGGTTTCGCCGGCGTGCAGCAGGTGCACGTGATCCTGCGCCGGGTCGACGCGACCTGGAGCGATCCGCTCGAGCTGCGCGGCGACTCCCAGCTCGGGGTGGCCGGGCTGACCGAGGCGGTGCGCCGGGGCAGCGTGCGGGTGGTGAACGGCCTCGGCTCGGGCATTCTGGAGAACCCCGCGCTGCTGCCGTTCCTGCCCGCGGCCAGCGAGCTGCTGCTCGGCGAGCCGCTGCGCATCGAGGCGGTACCGACCCTGTGGTGCGGTGACCCGCACTCCCGCGAGCAGGTGCTCGACCGGCTCGACGAACTGGTGGTCCGCGCCGTCGACACCCCCGGGCTGCGCAGCGCGATCCACGCCGCCCCGGGTGCCCTGCGCCGCCGGATCCTCGCCGACCCGTACCGCTACGTCGGCCAGGAACCGCTGCCGATGTCCCAGGCGCCGACCTGGGTCAGCCGCGGGCCGGAACGTGGAATGTCTTCCCGGCCAATCACTTTGCGCACCTTCACGATGCGCTACCACTCCAGCTACCGGCCGTTGATCGGCGGGCTGGCGACGACCCACTCCGGTCTGCGCTTCGACCGCGGGCGGGCGCACGACGGCCAGATCTCCAGCAAGGACGTTTGGGTGCTGAAGGCCCGCCCGGAGGATCCCGACCAGGGCATGGGCGAGGTCGCGCCGATGGCGTTGGCCCGGGCGGCCACGCTGACCGTGCCGCGCGTGCTCGAGGACATGTTCTGGTTCGGACGCTACGCCGAACGCGCCGAGGACCAGTTGCGGGTGATCCTCGGCGCGCATCCGCTGGCCGACACCTCGCCCGGCGAACCGGTGCAGGTCGACACCACCCGCTCGGACGCCGCCGGCCTGGACGCGCTGTGCGCGGCACTGGCCCGGCTGGCCGGGCGCTGGCACCCCGACCTGGACGGCGAGTTCCGCTCGCTGCTGCTCGACACCGGCCGCAACGGCTCGGTGGCACAGTCGCTGGCGGCGTTGCGCGAGGCCCTGGAGGGCGTGCGCGACCAGCTCTCGCTGGACACCTGGCGCGCCTTCACCCTGACCGACCGGGCCACGAAGGCGCTGGCCGACAACCCGCACACCCATCAGGTGGCCGGCAGCGCCGCCGACATGCTGACCGCGATCCTCAGCCTGCAGGGGGTGACCTCGAGCATGATCCGGGATGCCGGCTGGCACATGATCGCCGTCGGCCACGCGCTGGAACGCGCCCTGCAGGTCGGCCATCTGCTGGCCGCGACCGCCACGGTGCAGCACTCGCCGATGACCCAGCGCGCCGTGCTCGCGGCGGTGCTCGACGTGGCCGAGAGCTCGGTCACGCACCGCCGCCGCTACCGGGGCCAGGTGCGCCTGGAGGGGGTTCTCGATCTGCTGCTGCTGGACGGCGCCAACCCCCGCGCCGTCGCCGCCGCGCTGGCCGATCTGCGCGCACATCTGGCCGCCCTGCCCGCCTCCACCGGCGCCACCCGGCCGGAGCGGCTGACCGCCGACCTGATCGACACCCTCGGCGAACTCGACGCCGCCTCGTTGACCGAGGTGCGCGACGGCGAACGTCCGGCGCTGTCCACCTTCCTGGCCGGGATGAACGGCACGCTGGAACGCATCGGCCAGGCGATCACCGACCTGCACTTCACCAGCGGTCCCCGGCCGCGCAGCTTCGGCGCCCCGGCGCACACCCGGTTCGGCCCGGCCGAGGCGGTGGGGGCCTGATGAGGTACGCCGTCTCGCACCGCACCACCTACCTCTACGACGACGACGTCAGCGACAGCCTGGGCATCGCGCACCTGACCCCGCGCACCCTGCCCTGGCAGTTCGTGCACGACGCGCGGTTGCGGGTCGACCCGGTGCCGACCGACGAGTCCACCGATGTCGACGCCTACGGCAACACGGTCAGCTACTTCCAGGTGGTTCAGCCGCATCGCGAGCTTGTTGTCGAAGCGTCCAGTTCGGTCGAGGTGCTCGATCCGGTCTACGACCCGGTGGCTCTGGCACAACCCTGGGACTCGTGCCTTCCGCTGCGCCAGCCCGGGCTCGACTTCGCCTGGGAGAGTGTCGATTTCACGCTCACCTCACCTCTGGTGGAGCACCACGCCAAGGCGGCCGAGTACGCGAAGGTGTCGCTGACCGCAGGCCGGCCGATCGGCGAGGCGGTGACCGAGTTGATGCACCGGATCCACGCCGACTTCGCCTACGACCCGGCCGCGACCACGGTCACCTCGACGGTCGCCGACACCTTCGCCAAGAAGGCCGGCGTCTGCCAGGACTTCGCGCATCTGACCCTGGCCTGTCTGCGCAGTCACGGCCTGGCCGCCCGGTACCTCAGCGGCTACCTGGCCACCCTGCCCGCGCCCGGGCGCGAGCGGGTGGTCGGCGCGGACGCCTCGCACGCCTGGGCCGCGGTCTGGCTGCCGCAGCCGGGCGGTCCGGGGCAGTGGCTGGCGATCGACCCGACCAACGACCAGTGGGCCGGCGACCGGTACGTGACCGTGGCCTGGGGCCGCGACTACGGCGACGTCCCGCCGCTCAAGGGCGTGATCTTCACCGAAGCCAAGAAATCGACGCTGCGGGTCGCCGTCGACGTCGCCCCGCTCGCCCCACCGGGCTGATCCGCCACGCCGAACCGGTTCGGACAGTTGCGGATTCGTGCGTCACGATGAGCGCATGAAGACGTTTCGCTGCCGGGTCTGCGACAACCAGCTCTACTTCGAGAACTCCCTGTGCGTCTCCTGCGGCACCGCGCTCGGCTACTCCCGCGCCGAACGCGCGATCGTGCCGGTCGACGCTGACGGCAAGTACGTCGACGCCGGCGGCTGGGTCTGGTGGGTGTGCCGCAACCTGAACCTGTCGGGTTGCACCTGGCTGTCGAAACTCGAGGGCGGTCAGTGCTTCAGCTGCGACCTGACCCGCACCCGGCCACGCGACGAGGATCTGCAGGGCCTGGCCAACTTCCAGCCCGCCGAGCAGGCGAAACGGCATCTGATCATCGAGCTCGACGCGCTCGGCCTGCCGGTGGTCAGCAAGTTCGGTGAGGACGGCGACCCGGTCAACGGGCTGGCCTTCGACCTGCTCTCGGCGACCGACCAGCAGGTGACGATCGGCCACGCGGACGGCGTGGTGACGATCGACCTGTCCGAGAGCGACAGCTCGCACCGGGAGCGGATCCGGGCCCAGCTCGACGAGCCGTACCGCACGATGCTCGGCCACTTCCGGCACGAGATCGGGCACTACTACGAGTCGCAACTGGTGCGCGGCGACGACCTCGAGAAGCGCAGCCACGAACTGTTCGGCGACCCGGGCGAGGACTACCAGGCCGCCCTGGACCGGCACTACGTCTCGGGCCCGCCGCCCGGCTGGGAGGACTCATTCATCTCCAGCTACGCGACGATGCACCCGTTCGAGGACTTCGCCGAGTCCTGGGCGCACTTCCTGCACATCAGCGACACCATCGACACCGCCCGCTCGACCGGCCTGATCACCATCGGCCCGGTCACCGGGTTCAGCAACTTCCGCGACGTGGTGGCCCAGGTGTGGATCCCGCTGTCCGGTGCCCTCAACCAGATCAACCGCAGCATGGGCCAGGGCGATCTGTACCCGTTCGTGATCCCCGCCCCGGTGCTCGACAAGCTCGACTTCGTCGCCGCCCTGGCCACCGGACGCGCCACCCCGACCCCACCGTGATCATGCAGAACCGCACGAACCCACCGTGATCAGTCGAAAATAGCTGTCACGTTCGCGGTTAGCTGGTGGCGGGGG
>DAIOVT010000319.1:0-4964 GCA_036758885.1 Kineosporiaceae bacterium | reverse complement strand
GGCCGTGGCGGTCAAGGTGCTGCGTCCGCACGTCGCCGCCGATCAGGTCGCCCGGCGCCGTCTGATGCGGGAGGTCGAGGTGCTGCGCCGGGTGCGGCACCCGAACGTCGCCGAGGTGCTCGACGCCGATCTGGACGCCGCCACCCCGTACCTGGTCACCGCTTTCGTGCCGGCCCGCACCCTCGACGAGCAGGTGCGGGAGCACGGGCCGCTGCCGGTGCCCTACGTCGCGCACCTGGCCCGGGTGATGGCCGGCGCGTTGCGTGCGATCCACGCGGCGGGCATCGTGCATCGCGACGTCAAACCCGCCAACGTGCTGCTGCTGGACGACGCCCCGATCCTGATCGACTTCGGCATCGCGCACCTGGTCGACGAGTCCCGGATCACCATGACCGGCCTGGTGATGGGCACACCGGGGTACCTGCCGCCGGAACTGGTCGAGGGCCAGGCGATATCGCCGGCCACCGACTGGTGGGGCTGGGGTGCCACGCTGGCCTTCGCCGCGACCGGGCGGCCTCCCTTCGGCTCCGGGCCGGCCTCGATCGTTCTCGACCGGGTGCAGCACGGCAAGGCCGACCTGGACGGCGTCGACCCGCGGCTCACCGGGGTGCTCAGCTCGGCGCTGACCGTCAACCCGGTCTGGCGCGGCACCGCCGACATGCTGCTGGCCGGCCTCGACGACATCGAGCCCTGGCGGCCGCCCGCACGGCCGATGGCCCCGGCGATGACACCGCCGGTGGTTCCCCCGGCCGCCGTCCAGGCGGGTCAGGCGGGTCAGGCGGCTCAGGCGGATCAGCATCCGGTTCGCCCGGTGCCGGCCGCCGCACCCGCGTCGCGGCCGAAGCCGCTCTCCCAGGACGAGATCGGCACCGCGGTCGTCGCCCCGCCACCGCCGCCGGGGCGCCGTCCGTCACCTGACGAGATCGGCACCGCCGTGGTGGCCCCGCCGTCGCAGCCGAGCGCCGCGCCGCAGCAGGTCGCTCCGCCGGCGCCGGTGGCCGACGCGGTCGATCTGCGGGCTGCCGCGCGGACCTCCGTGGTCAGTGCTCCGCGCAACCCGACCTTGCCGATGCCGACCGCGTTGCAGGACACCGGCACCGCCCGGGACACCACGGCGGACGCCCCGATCGCCCGGCAGGCGGCTCCGGCTCCGTTCCGTTCGGCTGCCCCGGTGCGTCCCGCCCCCTATCCGGTGGCGAACGGGTCCGGGGCGGCGGCGGCCGCGGTCGCCGGGCCGGGTGGCGGCGTCCAGGTCGCCCCGGGCGCCCGGCAGGCCGATCCGCGCCAGGCCGGCCCGCACCAGGTCGATCCGCGGCGGGGCCCGGACGACCGCTCCGGTGGCCCGCCCGGCCCGAGGCCGGGCGGCGGCCCCGTCGAGGCCGCCCCGTCGGCGGTGGCGATGACGCTGCTGCTGGTCCTGGTGCTGCTGGCCACGCTGATGACGATCGTGCCGGGGCTGGTGATCGTGGGCAGCGCGGTCTGGTTGCTGCTGGCCCGGGTGATCGAACGGACCATGACCGGCACGATGCGCCGCCGCATGGAGTTCGGGCCGCGCTCGGGAGACGTCGCGGTCGGCCTGGCCGCCCTGCCCTGGCGGTTGCTGAGTTCGGTGCCCAAGGCTCTCGGGTCGGCGATCCTGCCGGCGATCCTCGGCACCAGCGCCGCCTTCTTCGCGGCGGGGGTGGCCGATCCGCTCAATCCCGATCCGACCGGCCGGATCGCGCTGGCGGTGGGCTGCGTCTTCGCCTGGGGGGCCGCCTGGTGGGGGCCCGGCGGCGGTGTGCTGCGGCGCGGCACCCGGGGTGCCACACGCAAGCTCGTGGCCCGCCGAAAGGCCTGGTACACAACGCTTTTCGCGTTGGCCTTCGTGATCGCCGGTTCGCTGATGATGGCTGCCGGCGACCCGGCGCCCGACTGGCAGCCGATCGGTGTCAACGGGCTGCCCGGGCTCGGCTTCGTCGAGTACGTGCAGTCCCGCTGGGACGCGCTGACCGGCTGGTTCACCGGTCTGTTCAGCGACCTGCCCAGCGGGTTCTAGACCCGGCTGCCGGGCAACGTCACGCAGGTCGCCCGGAACCCGCGAGCTGGTCCGCCGGACGCCGGACGCCGGTCAGGCCGGCTGGGGGCGCCCGAACAGGTAGCCCTGAGCATGCCGGCAGCCCAGGTTCAGCAGGATCTCGGCCTGTTGTTCGGTCTCGACGCCCTCGGCGACCAGGTCGATGCCCATCCCGTTCGCCATGCCGATCAGGGCCTCGACGATGCGCTCGCACTGCCGGTCGACGCCGAGGCCGTTGGTGAACGTCCGGTCGATCTTGATCCCCGAGACCGGCAGGTCGCGAAGGTGCGAGAGCGCTGAGAAGCCGGTGCCGAAGTCGTCGATCACCAGTCGCACGCCCAGCGCGTCGAGTTCGCGCAACTGTTCCCGGCCCGCCTCGGAGCCGGTCAGCATCACCGACTCGGTCAGCTCGATGACCAGGTCGCCGGGCTCGATCTGCCCGTCCCACAAGACTTTTCGGACGTCGTCCACCAGGCCGTGCCGGCTCAGCTGGGCGGGGGAGACGTTCACGGCGAGATAGCCGGGCCGGTCCGAGGCCGCCTTGACCGCGCCGGCCTCGCGCAGCACCCAGGCGCCGATGTCGTCGATCAGCGTGCTCTGCTCGGCCACGGTCAGGAACTCGCCTGGCAGCAGCAGGCCGCGTTCGGGATGCTGCCAGCGCACCAGCGTCTCGCGACCGACCAGGTCGCCGTTGCGCAAGTCCGTGATCGGCTGCAGGTGCAGGCGTAACTGGTTCTCGTGCAACGCCGTTCGCAGCTGGCTCTCCAGCTCCAGACGGGTGCGGGCGACCTTGCGGGTGTGTTCGTCGGCGACGTCCCAGCCGCCTCGTCCGGTGCTCTTGGCCCGGTGCAGCGCCGTGCCCGCGTCGCGCAGCATCACGGCCGGGTCCTCGTCCGGGCCGCGGGAGAGGGCGATGCCGACGCTCATCGTCGGCATCAGCACCTGACCGTCGAGTTCGATCGGTACCCGGGTGGCCCGCAACAGGTCCTGAGCCAGGCCGATCGCCTCGTCGGTGGAGTGCACCTGCGACCGCAGCACGACGAACTCGTCGGCGCCCAGCCGGGCGACGGTGTCGTCGTTGCGGGTGGCCGACCGCAACCGGTCGGCAACGGCGATCAGCACGTCGTCGCCGTGGCCGAGGCCGATCCCGTCGTTGACCACCCGGAAGTCGTCGATGTCGCAGACCAGCACCGCGATCGGGGCGTTGTTGCTCGCGCTGCGGTTCAGCGCGCGGCCGATCTCCTCGACCAGCAGCGCCCGGTTGCCCAGCCCGGTGAGCGGGTCGTGCCGACTGGCGTGGGTGAGGCGCTCGACCGCGGTCACCGCCTCGCTGACGTCCTGGGCCTGCATCACCAGGTGCGAGAGCGTGCCGTCGGAGTCGAACACCGGCGCCATGGTCTGGCGGACCCAGATCCACGAGCCGTCGGCGCGCAGGTAGCGCTTCTCGATCTCGTAACCGTCGATCCGGCGCTTGAGCAGCTTCTCGTAATGCCTGGCCTCGCGGGCGCCGTCCTCGGGGTGGGTGAACTCGGCCAGGCTCAGCCCGGCGAGTTCGTCGCGGGGGCGGCCGAGCATGCGCACCAGCACCCGGTTGCCGTCCAGCAGCCGGCCGTGCGGGTTCAGCGTGGCCGAGCCGACGGGTGAGTGCTCGAAGGTGGCGGCCAGCTGGCGCTGGGCCAGGTCGAGGCTGCGGTGCACGGCGCCCGGATCGGTGTGCCGGCGTTCGGTGCTCAGGTCACGGATGGTGGTGATCACGGCGGTCGCGTCCGGGTGTCCGACCGAGGTGGCGACCAGTTGCCGCGGGGTGCCGTCGCGGCGGGCGGTGGTCAGGGTGAAGCTGCGGGCCGAGCCCCCGCCCTCGGTCAGCACCTGGGCGACGGCGTTGTTCAGCACGCTGGCCGGCAGTCCGGTGAGCATTCCGCGTGCGGCCTCGTTCACCGAGACCACGTGCCCGCTGTCGTCGTGCACCACCACGCCGGCGACGACGGCGTCGAGCACGTCGTCCACCCGGATCGATCCGGCCAGCGAGACCGAGACGATCGGGCCGATCTCGGCGTGGTCGGCGTCGTCCGGCCGTGGACCCGATTCGTGATCTCCGACAGCGGCGCTGTGGTGCGCCCGCTGCCCACTTTGTGTCGTCACCCGGCAACCCTTCTGTGATTACTAGGAGTCTATGAACCACTACGCTCAGTGTTGGGCAAGTGATCGTCGGGAGAATGGAGGACGGAGGGGCGGCGTTCGCCCGAGCCCCTGGTGGGGCACCCGGAGGGCAGGTCGATCGCGACGTGCTCGGTGATGCGCTAGCTTGCTGAGGCCAGTGCTTGTGTGCCTGGCTTCGGCCCGTGTAGCTCAGTGGCCAGAGCAACCGCCTTGTAAGCGGTAGGTCGTCGGTTCGACCCCGACCACGGGCTCGTCGGGGGTCACCAGGGGGCTGCCGCGGAGGCGAGCGATCAACCGCCGGACGACGGCCGTGCAGACGCTGCCGGACGACGGCCCGAAGGGCGCGTGACGTGGCCCGATGCGATCGGGCCGGGACTGTCCGTGGACGGTGCGCCGTACGGGTCCACCGTTGGCGTGATGATCGGGAAAGTTGCCGTCGTCCGCGGCATCGAAGAGTTAACGTGACGTGACTTCCGCCAACGGGAGTCCGGGGACGAATGGTGCACAGAGTGGTCGAAGACGCTCAGGGCCGGTGGGCTCCGCGGGCTGCGGCTGCGCACGGTGATCAACGGGGCGATCAGCGGGGTGATCAAGCCGCCCCCGCGGACCAGTGGTATCTCTCCGATGCCTGGGTGCTGGCCGCGGGCCGGGTGGCCGGGTCGGTCGAGAGGCGCGGCGGGCTGTTCGAACTGATCGCCGCGTGCGATGCCGTCAACCAGCTGATCGTCTCCCTCGAGGAGCTCGAGCA
>DAIOVT010000318.1:0-4965 GCA_036758885.1 Kineosporiaceae bacterium | reverse complement strand
GAGCAGCCAGCGGCCGGCCAGCTTGGCCGTGCGCGGGAAGGGCAGCCCGTCGGCCCGCGCAATCTCTTGCAGCAGAGCGTCTTCCATCTCGAGAGTGATCGTCGCCTCGAGCTGGCGAAGCCAGGGCCGCTGGCCGTAACCGTCGTGCCACTGCCGCACCGCCTCGCCGAGGTCGTGCAACTGGACGCCGCGGTGCTTGCCTCCGGTCCAGACGTCGGTCAGCGACTGACCGAGCTCGGCATGCCACATCAACGGCGGCAGGTCCTCGAGGACGACGGCCATGCCGACGTGGTTGACCGGCGAGTTGGTGAAGGTCTGGATCGCCCGGTCGGCGACCGCGCGTCCGCGGAACAGCCACAGATCGCCGGTGCGGGTGACGTCGAGCGCCTTCGCCAGAGAGATGTCCGGCTCGCTCACACCGGTCTCCCGTCCGCGCCGCCGTCCCGGTTCTCGGCCTCGTCCAGCCGCTGGTGCAGCCGTTCCCGGATCTGCTCCGGCGTGACCTGCCGGCGCCGGCGCTCGGAACGGGAGATCGCCACCCCGGTGGCGGCGACCCCTGCGGCTCCGGCCAGCCCGACCAGACGCAGCAGCCAGCGCGGATTCCTCTTCGACCTCATGCCGTCCAGTGTGCCGTCTCGGCGAGGCACTGCAGTCCTGCATGATCACCAGCAGCTCCTGCAGCGGCGGGCCGGCCGGTCCGGCCGGCTCGAGGGGTCAGCGCTCCCGCCGTGAGTCGCGTTCGGCGATCTTGGCCAGCATCGCGTTGTAGGCCTGCAGCTCGGCGTCGCCGTCACGATCGGCGGCGCGGTCGAGACGGCGGGCCGCCCGCTCGTCCGAACGCATCCACTGCACGAAGAGCACCAGCGCGACGATGAACATCGGGATCTCGCCGAAACCCCAGGCGAGCGAACCGCCGAAGTTCTGGTCGGCGAGCAGCGAGGGTCCCCAGGTGCGGCCGAGCGAGCCGTAGTACTCACCGGCCAGCACGGTCTTCGACATCATCAGGATCACGCCGAAGAACGAGTGCACGCTGACCACGATGAACAGCACCAGCAGCCGTAGCGGCGGGGCCGGCCGCGGCGGCCCGGGGTCGACGCCCATCAGCACCCACATGAACAGGAACCCGGCCGCGAGGAAGTGGATCTGCGCCAGCTCGTGCCCGACGTGGGTGGACATCGCCAACGGGAACAATCCCGAGAAGTAGAAGGCGAAGATCGATGCGCCGAACAGGATGCCGGCCACGAACGGGTTCGCCACCACCGTGGCGAAACGCGAGTGCACCAGCGCCAGCAGCCATTCCCGGGCACCCCGGGTGCCGTCGTCGCGTACCGGTAACGTCCGCAGCGCCAACGTGATCGGGGCACCCATCACGGCGAACATCGGCACCAGCATCGACTCGGTCATGTGCCCGAGCATGTGCGCGCTGAACAGGAAGCGGCCGTAGACCGCGGCACCGCCGCTGGTCGCCCACGCAAGCACCACCATCGCGGCCAGCCAGGCGGCCGTGCGGCCGATCGGCCAGGCGTCGCCGCGGCGACGCAGCCTGATCACGCCGGCCAGGTAGCCGGCCGCGCCCAGACCGACCAGGATCAGCCAGAACAGATCGGGCCGCCACTGGGTGAAGTAGGTCGCCCAGGTTGCCGGCGGCGGCAGCGGGAAGCCGGTGATCTGTTGCGCCGCAGTCGGTTGCGCCGGTGGCACGTCGGGCACCGGCGGTGCGGAACGGGACAGCGCCACGGCCAGTCCCGAGGCGATCGCCATCAGCGCGACCTCGCCGATCGCCAGTCGCCGGAAGGCCGTCGGGACACCGGCGGCCAGGGCCCGCAGCGTCGATCGGCGATGCACCAGCCCGGCCAGCCCGAGCGCCACCAGCAGCACGGTCTTGGCGATCACCAGGGCCCCGTAGGCGGTGCGCAACCCGGCGAAGGATCCGATCCGCAACAGTGCGCTGATCACCCCGGATGCGGCCACCGCGACGAAACACCACAGCGCCAGCGTCGAGAACCGGTGGGCGGCGGCGAGCACCTGGGCGTCGTCCAGGCTGCGGCGCAGCATCATCAGGACGGCGAGCCCACCCACCCAGACGCAGACACCGAGCACGTGCAGACCCAGCGCGGTGACCGCGGTGTAGTGGTCCGACGTGGTCGAGGTGTGCCCCCGCAGCGCCAGCGGGACCAGCCCGATCATCGCCACGACGCTGAGCAGCCCGGCCGAGCGCAGCGAGCGCGACCCGGCCGCCCCGAGCGAGACCAGCATCGCGATCAGCACACCCACCAGATAGCCGCGGCCCAGGTCGATGTCGCGCACGAAACTGAACAGGCCGGCGCCGAAACTGCTGTCCAGCAACGGGGTTGCCGAGATGTCGGCGAAGACGAAGATCATCTGGGTGAGCTCGGCCAGGGCCCAGACACCGGCCGCGGCGGCCGCGATCGTCATCGCCGGGCGACACGGCTCCGGAGAGGTGTCGCCGCCGACCGGCAGCGCGGTGGCCGCCATCACCAGCGCCCCCACCGTGAGCGCGGCCGCCAGGTCGGCGATCGTCCCGGCGACCGGCAGCCCGAACCGCACCAACGGTGAGATGTCCACCAGCAGATCGGGTTTCAGCGCTCCGGTGATGCGCGCGCCGGCCAGCGCCGCGAGGATACCCAGACCGAGGATCAGCGCGACCAGGCCCAGACCGGGGCGCCACTGCTGCGACGGCCCGGACTCCAGGTCCTGATCGCGGCCTGGGTCGTTGATGATCGGGGTGGCGCTCACCTGCTCACCGGCTGTCCGCCGTGCTCTGCTCGCCCCGGCCGAGCCGGCGGTCGGCAAGAACCGGGAAGTCGTGGCGCCAGCGATCCACGTCCTCGAGGTCGACGTCCACGATCAGCACGTCCTGCCGGTCCGCCGCGGCCTGACCGAGCACCGTGCCGCGCGCGTCGACCACCTGGCTGAGACCACCCATGGTGACCCCGGCGTGGGTGCCGGCGGTGTTGCACTGCACGATCACCGTCTGGTTCTCGATCGCCCGGGCCCGGCCCAGAAGCGTCCAGGCCTCGACCCGGAGCTGCGGCCAGGCGGCCGGCACCACGACGATCTTGGCGCCCGCGTCGAGCAGCGAGCGGAACAGTTCGGGGAAGCGCAGGTCGTAGCAGGTGGCCAGGCCCAGCGTGGTGGCCGGCAGATCGACCGTGACCACCTCTTCGCCCGCCTCGAGCAGGGTGGGCTCGCCCTGTCCGAAGCCGAACCGATGGATCTTGCGATAAGTGGCCGGCGGGGCGCCGTCCGGGCCGATCAGCACCGAGGTGTTCCACAGGCCGCGGCCGGTCTCACCGCGCGCGCCCGGCAGCTCGCTGCGCGGGTCGTCGTCCGGCACCGTCTCGATGATGCTGCCGGCGTGCACCGTCGCGCCGATCGAGGCCGCGGCCTCGCCGATCGCCGTGATCGTCGGCCCGGTGATCGTCTCCGCACGTTCGGCCCAGGTGCGATAGCTGAAACCGCCCGGTGCCCAGAGCTCGGGCAGCACCACCAGGTCGGCGCCCTGTTGCGCGGCGACGAGGTCGGCGACCCGCTTGACCCGGTCGGTGACCGGCTCGTCGTCCCCGTAAGCGACCTGCAGCAGATGGATGCGCACACCACGAGCGTAACCAGCGGGCCCGGGCATGACCGAGGTCACCCGGCACATCACTGCTCGACAGATCTTAGTCAGGTTAGGTTTACCTAATATGAGCGATCTTTCCCTGCAGCGTCCGCTTCGCGTCGGCATCATCGGCGCGGGCCCCGCCGGCATCTACGCCGCCGACATCCTGGCCAAGAGTGATCGCCCGGTGAGCATCGATATCTTCGACCGGCTGCCCGCCCCGTACGGGCTGGTCCGCTACGGCGTCGCCCCGGACCACCCCCGGATCAAGGAGATCATCAAGGCGCTGCGCCGGGTCCTGGAGCGGCCCGAGATCCGCTTCTTCGGCAACGTCGACTACGGCACCGACGTGAAACTCGATGACCTGCAACGGTTCTACGACGCGGTGATCTTCTCCACCGGCGCGATGGACGATCGCGGTCTCGACATCCCCGGCATCGACCTGCCGGGCAGCTACGGCGCCGCCGACTTCGTCTCCTGGTACGACGGCCACCCCGACGTGCCGCGCACCTGGCCGCTGGACGCCGAACAGGTGGCGGTGATCGATGCCGGCAACGTGGCGCTCGACATCGCCCGGGTGCTGTCGAAGACTGCCGACGAACTGCTGCCCACCGAGATCCCGCCGAACGTGTACGCCGGGCTGCAGCAGAACCGGGCCACCGACGTGCACGTGTTCGCACGGCGCGGACCGGCCCAGGTGAAGTTCACGCCGCTGGAACTGCGCGAGCTCGCGCACTCCCCCAACGTCGACGTCGTGGTGCACCCGGAGGGCTTCGAGTTCGACGAGGCCAGCGTCAAGGCGGCCACCGAGGACAAGCAGACCAAGATGGTGATGAAGACCCTGAACAACTGGGTCGGCAAGGAGCCGTCGGGCAAGCTCCACCGCCTGCACCTGCACTTCCTCGAGGCACCGGTCGAGGTACTCGGCACCGACCGGGTGGAGGGTCTGCGCACCGAGCGGATGGAACTGACCGGGAGCGGAAACGTCCGGGGCACAGGCACTTTCACGCAGTGGCCGGTCCAGGCCGTGTACCGCGCAGTGGGCTATCGCAGCACCCATCTCGCCGACCTGCCGTTCGACCACGTCGATCACGTGGTGCCCAACCAGGCCGGCCGGGTACAGGATCTGGACGGTCAGCAACTGCCCGGCGTCTACGTCACCGGCTGGATCAAACGCGGACCGGTCGGCCTGATCGGGCACACCAAGAGCGACGCCAACGAGACGGTCACCTGCCTCTTCGAGGACTCGCCGTTGCTGCGGTCCGCCGAGCAGCCCGAGCCCGACGCGATCGCGGCGCACCTGACCAGCCTCGGCGTCGCGTTCACCACGGGCGCGGGCTGGG
>DAIOVT010000317.1:0-4968 GCA_036758885.1 Kineosporiaceae bacterium | reverse complement strand
CAGCCGTTGTGCAGACATGTGCCGCCGAGCTTGTCGCTTTCGACGAGGGCGACCGACAGGCCAAGTTCAGCCGCGCGCAATGCGCAGGCGTAACCGCCGCTGCCTCCTCCCAGAATGACGATGTCGAAGATCGAACCGTCGGGCTGCGTCACGGCTTCTCCTTTGTTGCGGGGAGTCGGCGGTAGTGACCGTCATCCTGTCATCACGGCAGGTGGTGGGTCACCCCGACCTGTCGGTTCGGTTTCCAGCTGTTCCTAGCCGGTCGCGACGTCCTCGATCAGCCGCAGCATGGTGCGCACCGAGACGCCGGTGCCGCCGACCGGGGTGTAACCGTGCGCCGTCCCGGTGTTGAACGCAGGTCCGGCGATGTCGAGGTGTGCCCACGGGATCCTGGTGTCCTCGGCGGGCTCGGCGTCCGCCTTCGAAGCAGCGGTCTTCGAGGCCGCCGTCTTCGGGACCGGCTTCGAGGCGCCACCGCGGACTCCGACGAACTCGGCCAGGAACAGACCGGCGACGAGCATGCCGCCGAACCGGTCGCCGATGTTCGCGATGTCGGCGATCGAGGAGTCCATGCTCGAGCGCAGTTCGGCGGGCAGGGGCATCGGCCAGAACTGTTCACCGGTGTCGGCGGCCAGTTCGTGGATCCGCTCGCGCAGGTCGTCGTCGTTCGACATCACGGCGCTGACCCGGTTGCCGAGCGCGACCATCTGCGCCCCGGTCAGGGTGGCGACGTCCACGATCAGATCCGGATCGGTGGCGCTGGCGTCGACCAGGGCGTCGGCGAGCACGAGGCGTCCCTCGGCGTCGGTGTTGAGCACCTCGACGGTCTTGCCGCCGCGGATCGTGATCACGTCGGAGGGTCGCTGGGCGGTGCCCGAGGGCATGTTCTCGGCGACCGCCAGCCAGCCGCTGACCCGCACCGGCAGCTCCAGCCGGGCCGCGGCGATCACCGTGCTGAGCACCGCGGCAGCGCCGGACATGTCGCTCTTCATCGCCTCCATGCCCGCGGGCGGCTTGAGCGAGATGCCACCGGTGTCGAAGGTGATCCCCTTGCCGACCAGTGCGACGTGGCGGGTGGCCCTCGCCGGGGCGTACTCGAGTTGCACCAGCCGGGGCGGCCGCGAGGAACCCTGACCGACACCGATCAGACCGCCGTAACCGCCGCGGGCGAGCTTCTTCTCGTCGAGCACGGTCACCTTGACCGGCAGCCCCTTGGCCGCGGCCTGGGCGGCGTCGGCCATCGCCTGCGGGAACAGGTCGGACGGCGGCGTGTTGATCAGGTCGCGGGTGGCGTTCACCGCGGCCGCGATCACCTGGGCGCGCCGGGCCAGTGCCTGGGCGGACCGCTGACGGGCGCTGTCGGAGAGCACGGTGACCGAACGCAGGGCCTGCTTCGGTGCCTCGCCCGCCTTGCCGCGGTACCGGTTGAACGAGTACGCGCCGAGCAGTGCGCCCTCGGCGACGGCGGCCAGTGCGGCGTCGGTGTCCACCGGCAGGGCGATCGCCGCGGAGGCCAGACCGATCAGCGACCTGGTCGCGGCCCCGGCGGCCCGGCGCAAGGCCTCCGGGTCCGGGTTCTGGCCCTTGGCCAGCGAACCCACTCCGGTGAGCACCACCACCGGGGCCTTGAGGGCGCCGTCCGAGGGGACCCGCAGTACTTCGTCGGCGCCGCCGGTGACGCCCAGCGGCGCGAGCGAGGCGCTCAGCCTGCGATGCAGGGCGGGCGGCAGCGCGTCGCCGAGCAGGCGGGGCGCGCCGGCGGTCCGGGCGACGGCGACGACCAGGACGTCGGCCGCGACCGACGCCGCGTTGCGGTTGGACAGGTTCAGGCTCGCCGTACCGGCGGGCGCGTCACTGGAAGTGGGCACGCCCGGACTCTAGTGCCGACGCGTCGGCCGGGAGCGGTACCTTGCCGGGCATGAGCGGCGTGAATTCAGCCATCCCCGATCCGGACGCCTCCGGCGAGGGGTCCGCGACGGCCCCCGAACTGCTCCGGACGGCGCTCTCCGAGCGGCATCGTGAGCTCGGTGCCAAGCTCGCCGACTTCGGCGGCTGGCAGATGCCGATCGAGTACCCCGGCGGCGGAGTGCTGCGCGAGCACCAGGCGGTGCGCGGTGCGGTCGGGCTCTTCGATGTCAGCCACCTGGGCAAGGTCGAGGTGCGCGGCCCCGGTGCGGCCGCCCTGGTCGACTCCTGCCTGACCAATGCGCTGTCCAGGATCTCCGCCGGGCAGGCGCAATACACGTTGTGCTGCAACGACTCCGGCGGTGTCGTCGACGATCTGATCGTCTACCTGCGGGCCGAGGACGACGTGCTGCTGGTGCCCAACGCCGCGAACTCGGCCGAGGTGTCCCGGCTGCTCGCGACGGCGGCCGAGGGGGCACCGGTGAGCGTGCAGAACCGGCATGCCGATTTCGTGGTGCTCGCGGTCCAGGGCCCGCGCAGCGACGAGACCCTGACCGCGGTCGGACTGCCGGCGGGCATGGACTACATGCACTTCGCGCAGGCGGAGTTCGCCGGGCAGCCGGTGGTGGTCTGTCGCACCGGATACACCGGCGAGCGCGGCTACGAACTGATCGCGCCGGTCGCCGTCGCGCTCGACCTGTGGGACGTCACCCTGGAGCAGGTACGCGCCGAGGGTGGTCTGCCGGTCGGGCTCGGCGCCCGTGACACGCTGCGCACCGAGATGGGATACCCGTTGCACGGGCACGAACTCACCCTCGACATCAGCCCGGTGCAGGCCCGTGCCGGCTGGGCCGTCGGGTGGGACAAGCCGCGGTTCTGGGGTCGCGAGGCGCTGCTCGCCGAGAAGCAGGCCGGTCCGAAGCGGGTGCTGCGTGGGCTGATCGCCGAGGGCCGGGGCGTACCGCGGGCCGGCATGCGGGTGCTCGAGGCCGGCGGTGAGAGCGACCTCGGGGTGACCACGTCCGGCACGCATTCGCCGTCCCTGGGCAAGGGCATCGCCTTGGCCCTGCTGGACCCGTCCGTCGCCCTCGACTCGGTGGTCGAGCTCGACGTCCGGGGACGTCGACTGCCGATGCGGGTGCTGAACCCGCCCTTCGTGCCCGCCCACGTCCGGGACTGACACCCCGACCCAGGGGTGATCATGAAGACGTGATCATGCAGAACCGCACGGCCAGGTGTGCCGACGCCTACCCACCCCAGCGTGATCATGCAGAACCGCACGGATGGCCGTGCAGTTCTGCATGATCACGCGCTGGGTTTGGGGGTGGCTCAGACGGGGACGACGCAGGCGAGCGCCAGGGTGGCACCCAGCAGGGCGAGCTCGATCAGCCAGCCCAGGACGTCTCCGGTGATGCCGCCGAGGCGGCGCAGCGCGATCGCGGTGCCGATCGCGGCGACCACCAGGGCGACCGCCGCGGCGACCACGGCGATCGGCGCCAGCAGCAGCCCGAGAGCCGCCGTGGCCAGCCAGGCCAGCAGCGCGACCGGTGTCGGTACGGTGCCCGCCACCGCGGCGCCGAGACCCCCCGGACGTGCCGGGCTCACCCCGGTGCGACAGGCGATCGGCAGCACCGAACGCGATGCGGCGACCAGCACGACGCAGGCCCACGGCCCCCAGACGGGCAGCACCTGGGCGAGTGCGGTGACCTGGCCCAGCAGCACCAGCACCATGGTGGCCACGCCGATCGGTCCGACGTCGCCGCGGCGCATGATGTCCAGCGCACCATCGGCGTCACGACCCGAGCCGAGGCCGTCGGCGGTGTCGGCCAGACCGTCGAGGTGCAGACCGCGGGAGGCGAGCGCGAGCAGCCCGATCACCACGACCGCGGCGGGGTAGGGACCCAGCCCGAGCAGTCCGAGCAGCATCGCCACGAGCGCGCAGAGGGCGCCGAGCGCCAGCCCGACCGCGGGTGCGAGCACCATCGCGGCACCGGCGCGCAGCGAGTCGATCTGCTTCGGCGGCGGCACCGGCCAACGGGTCAGGGTGCCCACCACCAGTGCCACCGAGTCGGACCAACGGCCGGTACGGGTGCTGTCGCCGCCTTCGCTCGTCGGGCCGTCGTTCGTCGGGCCGTCGCTCATCGGGCCGGTGCTCCGTTCACGTGGACGCCACCGTGCCCAGCAGCCGGGACGCTTCGAGCAGCACCTGATGTCCCAGCCGCGCCCCGGCGCCGTCCTGCAGGCCGAGGCCGGCATCGCGCAGGGCGCGCTGCTGCAGGGTCCCCGCGGCCTCGTCGCCGAGTTCACCGGGCGAGCCGTTGGCCAGACGCCACCACTGACTGGCCGCGAAGCTCTGCTGGTGCGCCAGCAGAGCGGCCGCGAGCGCCCCGGCTCCGTCGAGCAGCACCGGGGTGCGCCGTCCCGAGCAGGTGAGCAGCACGCCCACGGCGGCGGCCAGGGCCAGGTCACCGAGACCGCTGAGCACCGTCGCCGCCGGAACCTGATCACCGCCGGTGAACCGCTCGACGTCGTCGGCGATCAGGGCGTGCAACCCGTCGCGCAACTGGGAGACCTCGGCCATCCAGGTCTCGTCGTCGAGGCCGCGGTCCATCGGCCAACCGGCGGCGGTGACCGCGTCGGCGCGCTCGAGGGCGGCGATGGCGATCCGGGCCGGACGGTCGACGTCGACCGTCAGCAGCACCAGGTCGCAGCCCGAGTCGATCGCGGCGTCGACCCAGTCGCGGCCCGTGTTCACCGCGTCGGCCACCGAGATCGGTGCCGGCGGCCAGGGCAACTGCCCGTCCGCCGGCCCGCCGGACGCGTCCGCCGTGCGGCCCAGGACCAGGGTGCGCACCTGTTCCGGTGCGGGCGCGTCGGTCAGCCCGCGGACACCTGCCCACCAGGCCGCCAGATCTCCCAGCCGTCCGGCGGCTCCGTGCGGCAGTTCGTCGGCGAGCCGTTCGCTCACGTGCGCGGCCGCGGTCGCGTCGGGGTCGCCGATCACCGTGGCCAGTTCGTCGAGCGCCGAGGCCACCGCGGCAACCCGTTCCGATGACGTGGTGC
>DAIOVT010000316.1:0-4984 GCA_036758885.1 Kineosporiaceae bacterium | reverse complement strand
TTCACCCCTCCAGGGTGGCCCGCCAGGGCCATGCACCGTTCATGCAGAAGTGCACCGAACGGCGCTTACCCCTTGTGGTTGCGGCCGGTGGCTCAGGGGTGAGGTGCGCTGAACGTGCCTACCCCTCGCTCGCTGCGCTCACTCACCGCCAGACCCGATGCCAGCACGTTCAGCGCACCTCACCCCCGCGCCACCTCGTCCGTCAAGGCCCAGCTCCCATCACCGTGATCATGCAGAAGTGCACCGGAAGGCGTGCAGTTTCTGCATGACCACGCCGGGGGTGCGGTTCTGCATGACCACGCCGGGGTGGGCTCAGATGGTGCGGCAGAGGCGGGCGGCGTCGAGCATGGCGGCGTGCACGTTGCGGCTGCTGACCGCGTCGCCGATCCGGTAGAGCCGGAACCCGTTCTCGGGGTTGGGGTTCTCGGCCTGCGGCCGCCCGGCGAGCAGGTCGGAGAGATCGACCCTGCCACCGTTGCGCGAGAGCGGTACCAACGCGTCGTAGACGTCGGTCACCGGCTCGGTGCCGAGCTCGGCGATCACGACGTCGACCTCGCGCTGCTCGGTCCAGGACGATCCCTCGATGCCCAGCGTCACCGCCAGGGCGGCGCCGTCCTCTGACCTGCGCACCTCTCGCAGCTGTCGCATCACAGTGATCCGCACGCCGGCCTCGGCGAGCGCGGTCAGGTACCCGGCCGCGACGATTCCGCCGACGTCCGGAGAGACGGTCCGCTCGGGCGTGACCAGCTCGATGTCCACCCGCCGTCCGCGGGCAGAGTCGTTGCGCAGCAACGCTTCCACGAGGTCGAGGGCCTGATTGCCGCCGTGGTCGTCATGGACCAGCACCCGGCCGAAGGCCTGGCGGGCACCGGAGAGAACGTCCCAGGAGTCGATGATCGACCCGGCGCCGGGGACGCGTGGCGCGGCGGGCAAACCGCCGGTGGCGACGATCACGACGTCCCAGCCGCCGGTGGCAAGGTGGTCGGGCTCGGCGAAGGTGCCGAGCTTGATCCGGACGCCGAGGCGGGCCAGTTCCTGGCTGCGCCAGTCGACGATGCCCTGCAGGTCGCGGCGCCGGGGCGAGGCCGTGGCCAGCGCCAGCTGCCCACCCAGCTTCGGCCCGGCCTCGAACAGGGTCACCTCGTGCCCGCGTTCGCCGAGGATCCGGGCCGCCTCGAGCCCGGCGGGCCCACCCCCGACGACGGCCACGCGGTGCCCGGCCGGGGCGCGCTGGATCAGTTGGGGAAGCTCGAGTTCCCTTCCGGTGGAAGGGTTGTGGATACACAGGGCTGCCCCCGAGGAGTAGATGCCGTCGATGCACATCGAGGCGCCGACGCACGGCCGGATCCGGTCCTCGTGTCCGTGGGCGATCTTGGTGGGCAGGTACGGGTCGGCCATCAGGGCCCGGGTCATGCCGACCAGATCGATCAGGCCGGCCTCGATCGCGTACCTGGCGGTGGCGACATCGGCGATCCGTGCCGCATGCATCACCGGCACCGGGAGCTTGGCCTTCACCTGGCCGATGAACTCCAGATGCGGGGCGGCCGGGGTGCCCATCGGCGGGATCATTCGCGACAGTGCCGCATCACTCTCGATCGACCCCTTCAGCGCACTGACGAAGTCGATGCCGGCACCGATCACGTCCTGGGCCACCTGCAGCGCCTCGTCGACGCCCAGTCCGCGCTCGCGCTCCTCGTCGAAGCTCAGTCGGGCACCGAGCAGGAATCCGTCGGGAACTGCCTCTCGCACAGCGGAGATGACCTGCAGCGGGTAACGCATGCGGTTGGTGTACGAGCCACCGAACTCATCCTCGCGCCGGTTCCAGTACGGGGTGATGAAGGCGTCGAGGAAGTGCCCGTAGAGCATGAGTTCGGCGCCGTCCAGACCGGCCTCGACGCAGCGCTGGGCGGCGGTGACGAAGTCCGCCTGGATCTGCTCGAGGTCCCAGGCCTCGGCCTGCTTGGCGTAGGCGCGGTGGGCCGGTTCACGGACGGCGCCGGCGGAGACCGCCGGGATCCAGTCGTGGGTGTAGTTGCTGGTGCGATGGCCGAGGTGGGTCAACTGGATCATCACCGCTGCGCCGTGCTCGTGCACCTCGTCGCTGAGCCGGCGCAGCCAGGGCACCGACTCGTCCTTCCAGAGTTGCAGGTTGCCGAACGCGGGCGCACTGCCCCGGCTGACCAGGGCACTGCCACCGATCATGGTCAGTCCGACGCCGCCCTTCGCCTTCTCGACGTGATAGGCCCGGTAACGGTCCTTGGGCAGACCGTCCTCGCTGTAGGCGGGCTCGTGCGAGGTGCTGACGATGCGGTTGCGCAGCGTCAGCGACTTCATGGTGAACGGGGTCATCAAGGGATCGGTGGCCATGTCTTCCTCCTGCTCACCTCGACGGACGGCGCTGTCCGAGCCCGAGGGCGGCTCTCCACGAGACCTGCTGTTGAACACCACGATGCGCCCGCCGGCAGGCATCGCGGCAGAGCGAGGGACGGCCTGTTCCACAATCGTTCGCATTCTGAGTCAATGAGTCGGCAAGGCCTTAGCCTCGGTCGTATGCGCGACCTGCTTGTCGCCCCGTTGCTGGCGCCCTCCGTGGCCGGGTCCACCCGCGCGATCGCCTCGCTCACCGGTCTCAGCCAGTCGGCGGTCTCCCGGGCCTGGGCGAGCACCTACGTCGAGCGCGCCACCGATCTCGGCGACGCACTCCCGGCGGCCGGGCTGCGTCTGGTCGCGGCTGCGGCACACGCCGGCAACAGCCTGCTAGTGCTGGTGGCCGAGGGGGCCGAGGTCACCGCCGCGTCATCAGGAATGCGCTCGCCGAGACGCGCTCCGCTGCAGGCATTGCTGGCCACGGATCTCGCGGCCGCGGGCAGACCCGGTCGGCGCTCGCGGCGCCGGCGCCGCGAGCAGGCCGTACTCGATCAGGCACTGGTGCAGACGATTCGCGAGCGGACGCCGCGGAGCATGCCGGTCCACGTGCTGACCCGGCGCCCTCTGAACGCCGAATCAGCCACGGGGGCAACACCTTTGCTTCTGGTGGACGTCGAGGAGCACCTGGTGGGCAGCGCCGAGGCCTGGCAGGGGCTGCTGCTCGACCTGGTCACCCGCTGCACCCGGTCGACACCGACAGAACTCGTCACCGGCCAGCAGTTGGCCATGGAATGGGCCCGCGGGCGGGCCGACAGGTTCGCCTGGACGACGACACAGAGGCCCCGTTCCACGCCGGCAGCCGGGCCGTCCGGCCGGGCCAGGATTCCGCCGCCGACCAGCGCAGCGGTCGCCGCACAGGTGTTCTCCGTTCTGCTGGAGGCGATCTCGACCGGTCGCCTGACCGCCGGCGACCGGGTCACCGAGACCTACCTGGCCCGGGCGGTTCACACCTCTCGCGGACACGCGCGCGACGCCCTGCGCACCCTGGCCGCGAACGGCCTGGTCGAGCTCGAACCACGGCGCGGCGCGGTCGTGCCCGATCCGCAGATCGCCGACGTGCTCGAGACCTATGCCGCCCGCCGCGCGCTCGGGGCGGTGCTGCTGCGACGGTTGGTGCGCTGGCGACCGGGCAGCCTGGACGCTGCCGAGGCCGCGCTGCGCCAGGTCATCGACACCGGCCACAGTGGCAACGCCTGGGCCACGGGCGAGGCCGACCTGCAGTTCCAGGATGCGCTGGCGTCGGCCGGCGACCTCCGGACCGTGCCACAGATGTTCTGCACGCTGGCCGATCAGCTCCGGCTCTACATCGCGGTGATGGGGCTGAACTACACCTACTCGATCCCCGGCATGTGCGCGGACGACGCCGAGCTCATGGAGCGGGTCAGGGATCGTGACGAGGACGGCGCCCTGCTGGTCTGGGAGCGCAAGATCGACGACGCCACCGAGTACATGACCACGCAGCTCGCCGGCCTCCGTGCCACACGGGCAGACCCGTAGCACCGCAAGCGAATCAGCGCCGATGCGCCGCGTTCAGCGCCGCCGCGAGCAGGGCGTTCGTCCGGGCGAACTCCTGCCACTGCTTCGGGGTGTGGTCGGGCAGGTGTTCCGAACCGGCCGACGACTCGACGCTCCACCGGTCCAGCCGACCCTTGCCCGCGGTGAGCCGCACCGTGATCCCCTCCGCCCGGCCGACCACCACAAGACCCTCCGGCAGGGCACCGGTCACACGCTGCGGTGAGGCGACCCAGCGCACGGCTGCCATCTCCTCGTGGATGCGCTGGGCGATCTCGAAGCCGAGGTTGGCCGCCGCTCGGTCGCGGGCCGCCTCGAGCAGCCCGAGACACTGCCGCAGCGCGTCGTCGTCCCGTCGCAGCACCTGTCCGATCATGGTGACGTGGCTGCCGAGTTGTTCCGGCCCGACGCCTCTGACCTCGGCCAGATCCCGGTCGACGGAGTTCATCCGGTCACCGGTGAGGTGCAGCGGCCAGGCGCGGAGCAGTCCGTTGCGGGCGGCCCGGGCCCGCTCGGTGCCCAGGTACGGTCCGGCCGCGGTGTCCGACGCAGCCCGCAACAGGTCCAGACCGGCACGGCGCGGCTGGCCGCGCAGTTCGAGCCAGGCCGGGATCTCCTGACCACCCCGCGCCCGGTTCCAGCGCGGCAGCGACCGCTCGAGCAGGTTGCGTTCCAGCCAGCCGGCCTCATGCACCGAGGCACACACCAGCGCCTCGACGCTGACGATCTGCGGCACCATTCGGCGCAGATGCCGCCGGCCGGTCAGATCGCCCCAGTACGAACGGGTTCGGGCCCGCAGATTGCTCGCTCTGCCGACGTACATCACCCGGCCCCGCGAGTCGCGGAACCGGTAGACACCGGGTTCGGCCGGCAACACGGCACAGGCCCGATACGCCGCCGCCTCGACCGTCACCGGCTCACTGTGGCACGAGACGGCCGCACGGTCGGGGACGCATCAACCCTCCGCCGGGCCCGGCGCCCGGAGCTTCGCCCGGCGAACGACCAGGGCGAGGGTGCCGTCGATGTCGTCGGTGGTGGTCCGCGG
>DAIOVT010000315.1:0-4985 GCA_036758885.1 Kineosporiaceae bacterium | reverse complement strand
TGGCGCTCGTTGAGCCGCCAGTTGCGCTTGACCGGGATCCAGTGCCGGTCGGCGGCGTCCAGCGCCAGGTTCGCCGTCGAGATGGCGCGGCGCTGCAGCGAGGTGTGCACGACGTCGGGCAGCACGCCGGCCTCGACCAGCAGCTGCCCGCCACGCGAGGCCTCGGCCACTCCCTTCTCCGAGAGCGGGACGTCGACCCAGCCGGTGAACAGGTTCTTGGCGTTCCACTCGCTCTCGCCGTGGCGGAGCAGCACAAGGGTGTAGGTCATGCTCCCGAGGTTAGTAGCTGTGCCTGCCCAGGTGAGGGCCGGGAGCCGATCAGGCCTCGCCGGTCTGCAGCAGATGTTTGAAGGCGGCCAGGTTGTGCGTCGGCTCGCCCCGGGAGATGCGCCAGTCCCACTCCCGCTGCATCGAACTGAGGAAGCCCATCACCAGCAGGTCGTTGAACGAGGAGTCGGCGGTGGTCAGCACCGCGCCGAGCAGGTTGTCCAGGGTCTCCTCGTCCACCGCGTGCAGCGGCAGCCGGCCGACCAGGTAGACGTCACCGAGCGAGTCGAGGGCGAAGGCGATGCCCGGCAGCCGGACGTTGCGGGTGAGCAGCCAGCGGTAGAACGCCTCGTGGTTCTCGTCGGGCTTGCGCACCACGAAGGCGCTGACCGTCAGGTCCCGCCGGCCGACCACCACCGATGCCGCGGTACGCAGCTTGGCCTCACCGGGCAGTTCGACCACGTACTCCCCCGGCCGGGCACCGAGTTCGTGCTCGAGTCCGGACCCGGCCAGCCAGGAGACCACCGCCGCCTCGGCGGCGGCCTCGCGCTGCTCGCGACGCTGCCGCGCGGTGGTCGCAGCGCTCGCCGGTCCGGTCACGGCTCCGTTCGCGGATTCGGTCGCCGGGTCGGTCGCGGGGTCGGTCATCGGGCGACCGCCAGCGCGTCGCCGGAACGCTGCGGACGGCGCAGCACCCGCCGCCGGTGCACCTGCTCGCGGCGGCGGTCGGCGATCGCCGAGCCGTAGACGTCGAGCAGCCCGTCGACGGTGTGCTCCCAGCCGTAGGACGCCGCGTGCGCCACCGCCGCGGCACCGAGGCGCTGCAACTGTGCGGGCCGATCGAGCAACCGGCCCAGCTCACCCGCCCAGTCGCGCGGGTCGTGACCGTCGACCAGCACCCCGGTCAGCCCGTCGGCGACCGCCGTGGTCAGCCCACCGACCCGTGCCGCCAGCACCGGGGTGCCGCAGGCCTGCGCCTCGATGGCGACCAGGCCGAAGCTCTCGTTGTGCGACGGGACGGCGACCAGGTCCGCGGCCCGGTACCAGTCGGCGAGTTCGGCGCGGGGCACCGGCGGATGCACGCTGACCACGTCGGCCAGGCCGAGTGCCGCGATCAGTTCGGGCAGGTCGTTGCGTTCCTGCCGGCCGGTGCCGCTGGGGCCGCCGAGCACCACCACGTGCAGCCGGCGTCCTTCGGCCGGCCGCGGCTGCCGGGCCAGCAGTTCGCCGATCGCCCGGACCAGGACGTCGGGCCCCTTCAGCGGCTGCAGGCGTCCGACGAACAGCACCAACTGGTCCTGCGCGGCCATCACCGTGTCCAGGCCCAGCCGGCGGCGGGCCTCGCGCCGTCCGACGGGGGTGAACATGTCGAGATCGACCCCGGGCGGCACGACCGCGACCCGGCCGGGGTCGGCGAGATAGAGATCGACCAGTTCGGACGCCTCGCGCTCGGTGTTGGCGAGCAGCCGGTCGGCGGCCGACACCACGTCCTGCTCGCCGAGCACCCGCAGGTCGGGCTCGGGATCGTCGGAGGCCGCGAGCGCGGCGTTCTTGACCTTGGCCATGGTGTGCATGGTGTGCACCAGCGGGGTGCGCCAGCGTGCCGCGACCTGCCGGCCGACCTGCCCGGAGAGCCAGTAGTGGGAGTGCACCAGGTCGTACCAGCCGGGCTCCTGGTGCGCCTCGACCCGCAGCACATCACCGGCGAAGGTGCACAGCTGGCCGGGCAGTTCGTCCTTCTGCAGACCCTCGAGCGGGCCGGCCAGCACCGATCGCACCAGCACCCCGGGGGCGAGTTCGGTGACCGCGGCGTCCTGGCTGGAGGTGGCCCGGGTGAAGATCTCGACCTCGGTGCCGCGCCGGGCCAGCCGCTCGGCGGTCTCGGCAACGTAGACGTTCAGGCCGCCCGCGTCACCGGTGCCGGGTTGGTCGAGCGGTGAGGTGTGCACCGACAACATGGCGATCCGGGTGGGGATCGATCCGGGCACGGTTCCCTCCAGCTGATCAGCGGCTCGGGCGGGCATCGGCCGGCGCGCCGGTGGAACCCGCCGGTCGGTCTGCGCACGGAACCTGCTCGCAACCTCCATCCAACACCGCGGCGCCCCGATCCGTTCCCGGCTCCGATGTGCCGATTGCGTCATCGCCACCTCTGGCGTACGTCGCGGCTACCGTGACCGGGTGTCCGGCCCGAACCCCCGCCCCGGCCGGCCCGGCGTTCCGGGCCGCTCCCGGGGGCACGTCCAGGGCCAGGTCACCCGGGGCACCACCAACCCGAACCGGCTGCGCCGGGTCGATCGCTGGACGGCGGGCCGCTGCGCGGCGGAACTGCGGGCGGCGGCCGACCCGCTGGTCGTCGATCTCGGCTACGGCGCGAGCCCGATCACGGTGATCGAACTGCGCGACCGGCTGCGCGCCGTCCGCGGTGACGTCGAGGTGATCGGCGTCGAGATCGACCCCGACCGGGTGGCCCGGGGCCGGCAATGGCTGGACGACGCCGCCGCGGCCGGGCTGGACGGCAGCGGGCTCGGCTTCGTCCGCGGCGGCTTCGAACTGCCGTTGCCGCAGGGGCGGCGGCCGGTGCTGGTGCGCGCGCTCAACGTGCTGCGGCAGTACGACGAGCGGCAGGTGCCGGCGGCCTGGCAGACCCTGCAGGACCGGCTGGCACCGGGCGGGCTGCTGATCGAGGGCACCTGCGACGAGATCGGACGCCGCGCCGCCTGGATCACCCTGGACGCCTCCGGGCCGAGGTCGCTGACCCTGGCCACCCGGCTGGCCGGACTGGAACGGCCCGGCGAACTGGCCGAGCGGCTGCCCAAGGCACTGATCCACCGCAACGTCGACGGCGAGCGGGTGCACCACCTGCTGCAGACCATGGACGGCGCCTGGGCACGCCACGCCGCGATGGCCGGGCTCGGCGCCCGGCAACGCTGGATCGCCACGGCGGAGTCGTTGCGCAAGAAGGGTTTCGCCGTCCTCGACAACCGCTCACGCTGGCGTCTCGGCGAGCTGACGATCGCCTGGTCGGACGTCGCTACTCGCTGACCAGACCGGGCACCAGGTGATCGAACCTGGCCAGCCAGTTGAGCGTCCAGTTGTCGTAGTCGGGGTTGCGCGCGAAACGGCTGACGGCGCAGTTCATCACCTGGAACCAGCCGTTCATCCCGGTGATCCGCAACAGGTCTCGCACCAGGTACTGGCTGAACGCGCCGTGCGTGACCACCGCGACCACGTCGTCGCCGGAGTGCCTCGCGTCGAGTTCGGCGAGCACCCGGGCGGCACGGGCCACGGCATCACGTTCGGCGTCCTCGGGCACGCCCGACCACCAGCCCGCCTCGTCGTGGCCCTGCGGCCAGACCAGCCGGTCGCTGATCCGGGTCAGGGCCTGGCGGCCGGCACCCGGCACGGCGACCCGCTCACCGGTCTCGGGGTGGAAGGAGAACACCCCGGACATCTCGAACACCTCGGGGTGGGCGACCAGGTCGAGGTCCAACTGCCGGGCGATCGGTGCCGCGGTCTGCACCGCACGGGTCATCAGGCTGGTGTAGAGATGCGTCGGACGCGACCCGAAGTACCCGTCGGCCAACGCCTTTGCCGTGGTCTCGGCCTGCTGCAGGCCGAGGTCGGTGAGTTGACAGTCGGAGTCCCGTCCGGAGTCGCTGCCGGTCTGCTCCCAGAGCAGGTTGTTGGTGGACTGGCCGTGCCGGACCAGGATCAGCTCTCGCACAGGTGCTTTGCTCCGTTTCTCGGCTCTCTGGCTTCTCGGTTCCGTCTTGCTGACGTGCTATGACTCGGGGTCGTTCGCCGCCGACAGCTCCCTGGCGAACGCCTGCTCGGTGGCGGCGTCGAACAGCACGAACCGCACCAGTTCGACAGCACCAAGAACCTCCTCCGAAGCCGCGGTTCGCACGACACTCACGGCATGGTGGGCCACCAGTTCACGTGGCCAACCGAAGGCTCCGGCGCTGATCGCCGGGAACGCGACGGACGTCGCCCCGAGACCGGCCGCCACCAGCAGGGAGTTGCGAAAGGCGTTGCGCAGCAACATCGGGTCGCTCTGACCACGGTTGAGGTTCGGGCCGACAGTGTGCACCACCCAGCGGGCGGGCAGATTCCCCGCACCTGTGGCCACCGCCTCACCGACCCCGAGGCCCTGCGGCAGTCGGGTCTTGCGCACTCGACGACACTCCTCGAGCAGGCGAGGGCCGGCCGCCCGGTGGATCGCGCCGTCCACGCCGCCACCGCCGACCAGCGTCGAGTTCGCCGCGTTGACGATGACGTCGACCTCCGCCGCGGTGATGTCGCCGCGGCATACCTCGATGCTCAGTGCCACGTCACCCATTTCAGCTCTCCAGCACCAGGGTGACCGGACCGTCGTTGACCAGTTCCACCTGCATGTCGGCGCCGAAGATGCCGCTCTGCACCCGGATCCCTTGCCGGCGAAGGGTTTCGGTGAAGTGGTCGACCAGTTCGGCGGCCATGCTCGCCGGCGCCGCGGCCGACCACGAGGGACGGCGTCCCTTGCGGGTGTCGGCGTACAGGGTGAACTGGCTGACCACCAGCACCGGCGCCTGCTCCTCGACGACGCTGCGCTCCTGACGCAGGATCCGCAGCCCGGCGACCTTGCGGGCCAGGTACTCGGCGGTCTCGCTGGTGTCGTCGTGGGTGACCCCGACCAGCACCATCAGCCCGGGCTCGGTGATCTCACCGACGACCTTCTC
>DAIOVT010000314.1:0-4988 GCA_036758885.1 Kineosporiaceae bacterium | reverse complement strand
CGGGCCCGGTGACCACCACCATCGGCTGCTGGAAGGACAAGTCCGCCGTCGGCAACAACGCCGTTCAGCCGACCGCCGGCAACCGGCCCCGGATCGGCAGCGTGCTGGGCCGGAACGCGCCGCTCTTCGACGGCGGCGGCACCGGTCTCCAGGCGGACGGCGGTCTGTTGCCCAGCGGCACCGGCACCAGCACCACGGTCGCGGTCGTGACCAGTTCGGAGGCCGACCCGGCGGCCTCCTCCTTCCGCAACGCGGTCTCCTGGGGCGGGCAGTCCACGGCGGCCGGCCGGCAGCTGGGCAAGTACACCGGTGAGGCCGGCCTGCGCGCCGACCTCTTCGCCAACGGCGGCACCGGCCCCTCGGGCAACCTGGTGCCGAACGTGCCGCTGATCGCGGCGGCGCAGTACGCCACGTCGGCGATCAGCCTCTGGGTGAACTCCACCGCCGCGACCACCGGCGACGGCAGCCTGATGAACACCCCGGCGGCGAGCCAGGCCTGCATCGGCTGCCAGCCGAACACCACGTTCGAGTTCTGGGTCGGCGCGATCCCCGAGGTGATCGTGTTCGACAACAGCCTCAGCGCCGGGCAGCGCCGCACCCTCGAGGAGTACCTGGCCAGGAAGTGGGGAACGGTGATCACCCCGCAGGCACCCACCTCGATCAACGCCGTCCCGGGGACGGGGCAGGCCCAGGTGAGCTGGTCGGCACCGGCCTGGCACGGCGGTTCGGCGGTCACCTCCTACACCGCCACGGCCAGTCCGGGCGGGGCGACCTGCACCACCTCGGGTACCAGCTGCACGATCGGCGGCCTGAACTCGGGAGTGACCTACACGGTCAGCGTCACCGCGACCAACGCCGTCGGCGCCGGGCCGGCCTCCACCGGCGCATCGGTCACGGCCGGCTGATCGCCGCCAGCACGCTCAGGGCCGGGTCGAACCGGGCCCGCACCCGTACCGAGGCCCCCGCCGCGGCGACGATCATCGTCACGTCGCCGGTGTTGCGCGAGGTGATCTGCACGGCGCCCGAGTCCGGTGCGTCCCGGTGCGCCATCACCCAGTCGAACAGCAGCCAGTCCACCGCACCGCAGGCGGTCATCGGTTCTGCGTCGGGGCCCTGCACGGCATCGGTGACCTCCGTCAACGCCTCGCGGTGCTCACGCAGGCTGGCCTCCTTGTCGACCCCCGAGGAGTCGAACAGCAGCATCGACAGCGTGGCCGGCAGCCGGCGGCCGTCATCGGTGACCACCAGCCAGCGCCCGCCCGCCCACGGCCGCTGCGGGTCGACCCGGTGCATTCCGGCCTGCCCACCGATCACGCCGGCGCCGGGATCGTCGAGGGTGCCGTCGAACGGGGCCGGCCCGATCAGGCCGAGCGCCGACCGGGAGCGGATGCTGACCAGTGCCGCGGTGCCGAGGATCTGCCCGGCGCGCAGATCGACCGGCAGCGCCGCCGCCTGTTCCGCCGGCCGTTCGGTGCATTCCGCGTACTCGAACGTGGCCCGGTCGATCGCGACATAGGCCGCGGTGAGCTCCTCACGTTCCGCCGGCCGGGGACCGCGACCGCCGCCGAGCACCTCGCCGAAGCGTCCGACGACGTCGATCAGCACGTCGTCCAGGGCCTCCAGATGCGTCGGCAGCCAGCGCTCCGGCTCGGCCCCGGGCAGCTCCAGCAGTTCGGCCAACCGGGCCGGGGCGCCGTCCGGAAATGCCCAGTGGAACCCGACGACCCCGTCGGTGGCGACGATCCGGGGAAGCATCAGCGCGCCCCGGCCGCCGTGGTCAGCCAGGTGTGCCAGTCGTCCAGTCCGGCTCCGGTGCGCGCGGACACCTCGAACAGCGTGGCCCGCGGGTTGACCGTGAGCACGTTGCGGCGGAAGGCCTCCAGGTCGAAGTCGAGGTGGGGCAGCAGGTCCATCTTGTTGATCAGCACGACGTCGACGGCCCGGAACATGACCGGGTACTTCAGCGGTTTCTCCTCGCCCTCGGTGATCGAGGAGACCATCACCCGCTGATGGGCGCCGACGTCGAACTCGGCCGGGCACACCAGGTTTCCGACGTTCTCGATCACCAGCAGGTCGAGCGCGTCGAGGTCCAGCCGGCTCATCGCCCGGGCCACCATCGGTGCGTCCAGGTGACACTCCCCGCCGAATCCGTCGCCGGTGTTCAGCAGCGCCACCTGCGCGCCCAGCCCGTCGAGCCGGTCGGCGTCCAGCGAGGTCTCGATGTCGCCCTCGACCACTCCGGCCCTGATCCCCCGGTCACGCAGGTACGCCAGGGTTGTCGCCAGCAGCGTGGTCTTGCCGGCCCCGGGCGAGGACATCAGATTGATGCAGCGCACTCCCGAGGCGTCCAGCGCGGCCCGGTTGCCGGCCGCCGCGCGGTCGTTCTCGTCGAAGATCCGCTCGAGCACCTGCACCCGCTCGGTGCCGGTCTCGTAGGCGGACAGGTCCTTGTCGTCATGACTCTGCCCGTGTCCATGGCCGTGTCCATGCCCGTGTCCATCGCCGTGCTCGACGTCGTGCCGGTGCAGCAGACCCATCAGTTCTCCCTCGCCAGATCCATCGAGGTGACCAGGAGTTCCTCCCCGGTCACCACGTCGGTAGCCCCCGAACCACATGTCGCGCAGGTCAGCACCAGAGCGTGCAGCACCTGCGTACGTCCGCCGCAGTCGCGGCAATCCACCTGCACCGCAACGTGTTCCACGACAAGCTCCGAGCCGGCCAGCGGACCGCCGTCGGTGACCAGACCCCAGCAGTACACCAGCGTCTCCGGCACCACCTGGCGCAGCTGACCGACCTGCAGATGCACCCGGGTCACGGCGCGGCCGTCCCGCGCCCGGTCGACGATCCCACCGATCGCGTGACAGAGGGAGAGCTCGTGCATGGCCTCATCTCGGTCTGCGCAGGGTCTGGGACGGCGACTCACCGAAACGTTGACGATAGAGCACCGAGAAGCTGCCCAGATGGGTGAACCCCCATCGTTGCGCCGCCTCGGTGACGGTCAGCCCGTCCTCGGAGACCGCGGCGCTCAACGCGTTTCGCACCCGGATCAGCCGCCGCTCCCTGATGAACGCCACCGGCGTGGTGTCCAGGTCCTCGCGGAAACCGCTCTGGATCGACCGAGACGACATACCGGTGTGTCTGACCAGATCGGCCAGCACGATCGGCTCGGCCAGGTGCTGCTCGATGTACTCGATCGAACGCCGGACGGCGGGCCGCCCCGACCGGCGCGAGCGGCCGGTGAGCCGCTGGGTGTAGTTCGAGGGCTGGATGTAGAGCAGCGTGGACACGATCAGTTCCTCGAGCGACTCCACGCCGATGCCCTGGTGGATCAGCGAACCGGCCGCCAGCACCTCGGCCGAGAGGATGTTCAGCGCCCCGGTCCATCGGGACGCGGCGTCCGTGGTGAGGTCACCGACCGGTTCGAAGACGATCGGCTCGGGCAACGCCCGGCCGAGCATCCGGGAGAGCTGGCGTTCCATCGCCGCCCGTTCGATGCGAACGATCATCTGGGGTGAGTCGTGGGCCAGCCGCAACCGGTAGTCCACCCCCGGCGAGACGACCAGGGCGAAGAACGCGGAGAGCACGTGATCGGTGCCGTTCAGCTGCACCGACGCCTGCCCGGTCGTCGTCATGTGCACCGTGAAGCAGTCGGCCGCCCGGTTCACCAACACCTCGGTGGCCACCGCGTAGTCGAGATAGGCGAGGGTGACGTCGAGGCAGCGGACGGCGTTCAGGCTGCACTGGAACTCCTCCATCGGCCCGAGCGGCTCGACCCGGGCCGCACCGAGCAGGTGCGAGGTCACCTCCTCGGCCTCGGCGAGGTCCTGGGTGCAGGCGACCGGGTGTTCCTGCAGGGCGTTCGGCACCCCGCGGGATCTGATTCGCCGGCGGACCGGCAGCAGTGTGCGCTCGGCGTTGATGTCGCCGGAGTTGGTGTAGCGCAACCGTGAGACGCGGGCCACCGGGGCAGGATAACTCCGCGTTGATGACAATTGCTGCGCTTGACCGCCAAGAGAGTTGCGCGATTCTGATAGCAATTGCGTTCGCGTGATAGGCGACTCGTCGAGCTGGGGTTACCGTCCCAAGGGAGATCACTCGACGAGGAGGTCCGATGGCTCCTTCCGCATCCGCAGACGCCGCGAACCGCGACGGCGCCGGCGGACCCGTCGAACCCGGTGTCACCGCCGCCCCGGCGACCACTCCCGCGGAGGCCCGGCTGGCCGAACGTCTGCAGGATCCGCAGGTGCTCGGTGCGCTGACCACCCTGCTCGATCACGCCGACCTGCTGGCCGTCCTGGTCGAGGGGATGGACCAGTTCATCTCGCGCAGCGAGGTGATCGGCAACAGCCTGCTGGCCGGGATCCAGGAACTTCGCGACGTCGCCCAGCCCGACCCCGACAGCGCCCGTCCCGGTCTGGCCGAGATCGCCGGCGCCGGGGCGAGTCTGGCCTCCGTGCTGCCGCAGGCGGCGCCGCGACTGGTCGCCGCGGTGGAGACCGGGTCGCTGGACAAACTGCTCGACACCGCCGAGGTCAGCGCCGAGGCGATGGACCAGATGCAGATGCTCGCCCGGGCCCTGATCGCGGGCAGCAAACGGTTCGAGCACCAACCGGTCGAGGTGAGCGGCCCGGTCTCGATGGTGAAGGCCCTGCGCGACCCGGACGTCAGCCGAGCGATCAGCTTCTTCATCACCATCGCCAAGTCGGTCGGCCAGGAACTCGCCGGGCAGACCCCGCAACGCTTCTCCTGAACAACCCGAGAACTCCCCAGACTTCCCCGATTCCCCGAATCGCAGTTTTGAGAAGAGGGCAGCCAGATGTCATCAGTGTTGTGGTTCCAGGCGGGGGCCTGTTCCGGAAACACCATGTCGTTCCTCAATGCCGAAGAACCCAATGTGGTCGATCTGATCGTCGATTTCGGCCTGGAACTGCTCTGGCACCCCTCGCTGGGCATGGAACTCGGTGAGAACGCGAAGAAGATCTTCAACG
>DAIOVT010000313.1:4372-4989 GCA_036758885.1 Kineosporiaceae bacterium | reverse complement strand
GTACGCCGGCCCCCAAACCGATTCCGGCAGTGCGCAAAACGTCTCTGCGTGTGATTCCCTGCCCACTCATCCGCTGCCACCCCTAGCGGGTCTGTGCGACCCCTCGAAAAGTCCTCTTCGCACCGCTCTCGGGAGCGGCTCGATCGTATTGCCGCCTGCGAGTGTGGCCCGATTCGTCCTATCTGTCCATTGTTGCGGAGTGCGGGTGTCGTCACGTGCGCCAGGTCTGAGGACGGCGCGCCGCCGCGAAGACGGCCTCGATCTGTTCGTGGGTCAGGTTGTCGGGCAATGCTCGCAGCCACTGGGTGAGCTCGTCGGCCGCGACCACGTGCACGCCGCGCCGTCCGGGCTTGACGGTCAGTCGCTCGTGTCCTACCGGAACGATCAGGCCTGTCGCCGGTACCGGGAACCCGCACGTCGAGGTGAGCAGTTGGCTCGCCCGATCCGCCTCGTGGCGGGAGTTGCGGAGGTAGAACGTCTGATGTCCGTTGACGTAGAAGGAGTTTGCGCCGACGCGCAGTTCGCCGTCCGGATGGTGTTTGGTGTTCAAGGTGAACACTCCGCCCGGGCCGACGGCGAAGTGGTCGATGTCGCTGCCGCGCCGTCCGACGGGAATG
>DAIOVT010000313.1:0-4362 GCA_036758885.1 Kineosporiaceae bacterium | reverse complement strand
CGCCAACGCCGATCGAGGCGCACCAGGGAGTCGAGCCACGCCCCGACGATCTCCTCGCCCTCGGCGCCGACCCGCCAGGCGCGTTCCTCGGGGTCGACCGGAGGGGGTTGGGTTCGGCGGAAGAGGCGGGCGAGCAGCCCGGGCGGCGGTGCTTGGGCGATTGCCGCTGCTCGCAACTCGTCGGCCCGGGCGCGTGTGCTCGCCCCGGCGGCCTGGGCGATGAGGTCGCCCTCCATCGTGTCGCCCTCCATCGTGTCGCCGTTGATGATGTCGTCCGTCGGGGGCTTCGTGGCCCCCGTGTGCGCGCCGGATTCCTGGGCCACGCGCGGCTCGGGGATCTCGGGCATCGGTCCGCGCTCCGGCGAAGCCTGCTGGGCACCTTGGCCGGAGTCCCACCGGTTCAGGGCCTGACGAAATTCCTCCTCCTCGCCGGGGTTTTCGATGTGCTCGACGCCCGTCTGCAGGTCGCGATAGCCGAGCGTCGCGCCGTCGGCGGACTTCACGTAGAGGCGGTCCTTGCCGTAGCGCCGCCAGCGGATCACCGAGGCCATGCTGAGCCGATCGGTTGTGACCCTCCGTCGGGGAAGGTGATTGGACCGTCATCCCTCATGCGGGTCAGCCGAAACGCGCACCGCCCGCCGAGGTCGAATCAGCCTTGGCATAGAACAGATGTTCGAATAGAATCGAATCATGTCGCGATCCGCCACTGAGGCCGAGGGGAGTCCCGGGTCGCTCCTTGACGCCTTGGCCATGGTGGGCGACGCGATGGAGTCGCTGATCACGCAGGTCGACGCGGGCGGTCTGGAATGCGCCGACCCGCAGGCTGTCGGTAAGTTCGCGGCCCGTTTCGAGAGGTTGCGCAACGTTCTGCCGCTCGTCGATCACGCGATCGTGAAGGCGGTCACCTCCTCGGGGCTCGTGCAGGAGTGGTCCGCGTCATCGCCGAGACAGTTGCTGCGCATGCTGTTACGAATCTCCGGCGCCGAGGCCTCTCGACGGGTCAAGGCGGCCGAGCAGGTCGGCGTGCGCAGTTCCGAGACGGGTCTCCCGCTGGCGCCGTTGCGCGAGGTGGTTGCGACCGCACAGCGGGCCGGCGAGATGACGGTCGAGCAGGTGCAGGTGATCGCTACCGCCTTGGCGCCGTTCGACAACGTCGGCTTTGACCCGGCCGCGGTGCTCGACGGCGAGCAGATTCTTGTGGACGCCGCCAGGTCGGGGCTGCCTCCGGAGGATCTGCGCGGCTTGTCCCGCCTTGTCGAGAACGCCATTCATCCGGACGGCTCAGTGCCTGACGACGATCTGAACGAGGCTCGGCGATACGTCCGGCTCCGCCAGAACGGCGACGGTACCTGGCTGCTGAGTGGGCGGCTGACCGGGATCGCCGGATCCAGGATGCACGCTCTGCTCACCACGTTGGCGCGTCCTGAGATCCCTTCGCCAGCAGGCGGTCTCACCGCCGATCATGCTCTGCCCGGATCGCCGACGGACGACGACACCACCCTTGTCGCCACCCTCGGCGGCAGTCACTGCGACGACACCCGTTCGCACGATCAGCGGATGCATGACGCCCTCGACCAGTCTTGCGATCGGCTCCTCGCCGAGGGGGCTCGACACGCGAGTGGCGGCAGTCCGGCGACCGTGATCGTCACCGTCGACCAAGAGACGCTCACGGGTACGGTGCCCGGCTGGGGGATGACGAGCGACGGCACTCCGGTGTCGGCGGCCACCGCGCGTCAGTTGGTGAACCGGGCCGATACCGAGATCTTCACCGCCGTCCTCGGTTCTGTGCGAACGGTTCTGGATCTGGGGCGCACCCGCCGGATTGCCTCTCGCGCGCAGGTATTGGCATTGATCGTGCGAGACGGTGGGTGTTCGTTCCCCGGCTGCGACCGGCCTCCGGAGTGGTGCGAACGGCACCACATCACCGCATGGATGGACGGCGGCCCCACCGATCTCGACAACCTCACGTTGTTGTGCCGATTCCATCACCACAATCACGCGAATCGCGGGTGGACCTGCCGGGTCAACTCCGACCGACTGCCCGAATGGATCCCTCCTCCTTGGGTGGACCCGGAGCAACGTCCGCTGCTGAATCGTCGGATCCTTACCGGGCTGCTGACCAGACCGGCCTGAGTGCAGAATGTCAACGACTGTTGTGGCGCTCAACCAGCCTGTCCACCAACGGATTCGGCGCTCCGTAGCTGACCACGGCAACATCGAGTCCGCGGTTGTCGAGCACGGTGAGCGCCCGCTCGATGGCGTCGATGATCCAGGCCTCGACGTTGCCGAAGACACCACCGCCGAGCAGGGTGAGATAGACCCGGGGCCCGGTTGCGGCCAGCAGGGTGGCCTCGTACGCGGCCTCGAGCACCAGGCGTGCCAGCCGCTCGAAGCGCTCGGGCGGGCCGGCGTTGTACGACACGGGAAGCGCCGAGCAGTAGACCTGAGTGACGGTGTGCGCTGTCGGGGCGGTGGTGACCTCGACGTCGCGGTGGACGCCGACGCGCAAGAGTGCGCGCGCGTGATCGAGTTCGGCCTCGGTCATTCCGGCGAGTGTGCCGGCGACGTCCGCCAGCGCATCGTCGTCGAACATCGCGTAGCCATTGATCATCTGCCATCCGGGAGCGTCACCGGCGAGGTGTCGGCGTAGGTCGGCCAGACCGTCCAGTTGCCGGTCGCTGGTCTGCCCGAGCTGACCTTCGATCGGTGCGAAGTAGTTGCG
Organism: Kineosporiaceae bacterium; assembly: GCA_036758885.1. GTDB lineage: Bacteria > Actinomycetota > Actinomycetes > Actinomycetales > Kineosporiaceae > DAIOVT01. The sequence continues at coordinate 1,640 of DAIOVT010000313.1, read as the reverse complement.
AAGGATCGTCCCCGCGCTGCACGCTATCGCGCACGCCGGCCCCTGGGTGCGGTCTCTTTCGTAGCGGTCGATGCCGGCCTCAGGTGTGACGGTGGGGGAGACCATCTCGAGCAGGTTGAACTGTGAGGCGACCTGGAACGTGGCGCCGGCCGATTCGGTGTCGCGATGCAGTTCCCTGACGTCGGCAACGAGCTGGCGCAATCGGTTCGGGCCTCGCTCCTCGGCGGGGGTCGTGGCCCTCAGCTCCCCAAGCGATGCCAATGCCAGTGTGCCGCAACGCATTCGACGTCCGGAGACGGTCGAGGTGAGCCACTCGCCGTCCAACTCGAGGCGGGAGCGAACGTCGTCGCCGTCTGTCTCGGGGAATCCGACCAACTGTTCGAACCACATCGCGACATGCTGGCACAGTGCGCAGTCGGACTGCCTTGCCTGATTGACTTGTGGGTGTGCCGAGCCGGCAGACCTTGATCGCATTCGCACTCATCTCCGCCGGGATCATGCTCATCCCCGGACCGTCGAACCTGTTTCTGCTCGCCCACGGAATCAGTCACGGGCGCCGCTCGGCGCTGGCTGCTGCGGCGGGGATCGAGACGGCTTCGGCGATCCGGGTGCTCCTGACCGCTGCGGGACTGTCGGCGCTCCTGGCGTCGTCGGCGGTGGCGTTGGAGGCGATCCGCTGGGCCGGAGTCGTCTAACTTCTCCACCTGGCCTACAAGGCTTTCCGGGCGCACGCCTCGGGTGAGCAGGTCGGAGGGGGCGATCGCTCCATACCGGTGATCCGGTCGATGCGCCAAGGACTCATCGTCGGGTTGGGCAACCCGAAGATGGTGATCTTCTTCTTGGCGTTCCTGCCCCAGTTCATCCAGCCCTCGCGCGGCTCTGAGGCGACTCAGGTGCTCATCCTCGGAGCGATCTTCTGGGCCATCGGCGCCGTCTGGGACCTGGCCTTCGCCAGTGCTTCGGGCACGGTTGGCGGGTGGATTCGACACCGGCCCCGCGTCCAGAAGGCACAACCCAAGATCGAGGGCACGACCTACCTCGGCCTGGCTGGCTGGGCCGCACTGTCCGGCAGTTCGCACAACTAGGACTCTGATGAAGCTCTGTTAGTCGGCGTCTGACGGTGGCCCGGCTCGGAGATAGCGTTCCCGGACGGGTCACTTCGACCTCATGAGCTGCGACTTCTGGACGCAGGACAGAACGGGGAAGGAAGGGACGCCGGTGCTGGTGTCCCTTCGACGCTTGGCTACTGTCGTCCCTCGTGGCAACACGTCTTGCGGCTGGTGCGGGTGCAGTGATCGATCGCGGGCGATGCTGGGGCGATAACCGTTGGGTGGGTGAGGGTTTGCTGGCTCGCGGCTTGGTCTCGCAGGTTCTGGAGGTAGGAATTGTCTGATCTTCGGCCGTTGAGTGAGCATCCTGATATCGATGCCGAGTTGTGGCAGCTGCTGCAGACCTTCGATGCCGTGTTGCACAAAGCGGGTGCCCCGGTGATCGACAACCTTGCCCCGGGTCTGCACCCCGACGAGGTTCGGGCCGGGCTCGAACCGTTGGGTATGCAGCCGTCCAGGGAGCTGCTCACCTGGTGGGCCTGGCACCACGGACTCGCCGACCACAACGCCCCCGGCGGCGCCACCTTGCTG
>DAIOVT010000312.1:0-5007 GCA_036758885.1 Kineosporiaceae bacterium | reverse complement strand
CTCGGCGAGCACGTGGTCGGCCGTCGTCGGGCTGACCCGGCCGAAGCGGTTCGCCGAGGGGGCGGCGACCGCCGGGTGATCGCGTCCGGTCACCTCGGCCAGCGCCAGCAGCACCGCCTGCGCCACCGGGTGCGCCGGGCAGCGGAGCCCCACCGCGGCCAGGCCACCGGTGATCCAGTCACCGGCCCTCGGCCCGCGCGGCACGATCAGGGTCAACGGCCCCGGCCACAACTCCTGCGCCAACCGGTACGCGTAGCCGGTCAGGGCGCCGTCCTCGGTCCAGCCGGAGCGCAACGCCGATGCGTCCGCGACGTGGGCGATCACCGGATGCCCCGCGGGGCGTCCCTTGACGGCGTAGATCCGGGCCACCGCGGCCCGGTTCTCGGCGTCCGCGGCGAGTCCGTAGACGGTCTCGGTCGGCAGCCCCACCAGGCCACCGGCGGCCAGGGTCCGTGCGGCCAGCGCCGGGTCGCTGATCAACAACGCATCGGCGGGCGGCACCGCAGCATTCACCGGCACAGTCTGGCAGCCCACTGATCCTCCGGATCTGTCTGCCGGGTCGGTCCGCCGTCCGGCACCCGCCGCCGGGCAGACTGGACCGATGTCTGCCCCGCCCCGGACGGTCGCCGCCGACACCCGTGACGTTCTCGGCAGCAGCGACGCGGTCGAACTGGCGGACCGGATCAGGTCGGGCGATCTCGACCCGCTCGAGGCCACCCAGGCCGCGCTGACCCGGATCAGAGCCGTCGATCCGCAGCTCTCCGCGGTGGTCTCCTGGGACGAGGGGCGGGCGTTCGGGCGGGCCGCCGCGCACCGGCGCCGGCTTCGTGAACGGCGGGCCTCGCCCGGGCTGGACGGCGTGCCGACCGCGATCAAGGACAACATCGTGATGGCCGGCATGCCGGTCACCTGGGGTTCGGCGGCGTTCGCGCCGCGCACCTTCCACCGCACCGGCCCGGTCGCCGAACAACTCCTCAGCACCGGCCTGAACCCGTTGTGCACCAGCCGCACCCCCGAGTTCGGTCTGACCGCGAGTTCGCACTGGCTCGGCGGCGTCACCCGCAACCCGTGGGACCCCTCCCGGATCGCCGGCGGCTCCTCGGCCGGGGCGGCGGCGCTGGTCGCCGCGGGAGCGCTGACGCTGGCGCACGGCAACGACGGCGGTGGGTCGCTGCGGATCCCGGCCGCCTGCTGCGGTCTGGTCGGGTTCAAGCCCAGCCTGGGCCGGATGCGCCGGGAGTCGGCCCGGTCGTTGCTGCCGATCGACATCGCGGTGGACGGCGTGATCGCCGCCTCGGTGCGCGACGTGGTGGCCTTCTTCGCCGCCGCCGAGCCCGCGCACCGGCCGCCGAGAATGGCCTCGATGGCCGCGATCCGGCCCAACCGCAGACGGTTGCGGATCCTGATGTCGGCGCGCCCGGTGATCGATGTCGATGTCGACCCGGGTGTGCTCGAGGCGGTCGAGCAGGCGGCCCGGCACCTGGTCGACCTGGGCCACCAGGTGATCCCGGACGCTCCGCCCGGCGCCCCGCCCGGGTTCGCCGACGACTTCGCCGACCTGTGGGCCGCACTGGCCGCCTCGGTGGTGCTCGGCGGCCGGGTGACGCCCGGGTTCGACGTGGCCCGGCTCGAGCCGTTGACCCTGTGGCTGGCGGCCCGGGCCCGCCGCGCCGCGTTGCGCGCCCCGGGCCTGACCCGGCGGTTGCGCGCGGTGCCGGCCTGGTACGAGAACTCGTTGCAGGGTGCCGACCTGGTGCTCACCCCGGTGCTCACCGCCCCGGCCCCGCCGGTCGGTCACCTCGCGGCGGACCTCGACCCGGCCGAGCACTTCGACCGGCTGCGCCGATGGACGGCGTTCACGCCGCTGCACAACGTCGCGGGGGCGCCGTCCGTGGCCCTGCCCTACGGCACCACCGCCGACGGACTGCCGATCGGGGTGCTGCTCTCGGCTCGCCGGGGCGCCGACCGGTTGCTCGCCGAACTGGCGCTGCAACTGGAGGAGGCGTTCCCGTTCCGCCGCCTTCCGGCACCTTGAACCACTTCGACCCGGGCCCTCCGGGACTGGCCAGAGTGATTGCCATTTGTAGTTGTCAAGTAACGCTTCCTCGTGTGTCTGCCTTAGGGTCGACCGGGTGCCGATTGATCACAAGCCGATGCCAGGCTCGCTGCGCTCGATGCTCACCGCCGGTGCGATGACGGCGGCGCTGCTGATCGGCGCCGGTCCCGCAGCCGCCACGGCGGTGACCGCATCGCCGGCCACCTCGGCCGGGTCGGCGCCCTCCGGGCAGTTGCCCGCCGGCACCGTCTCCGCCGCGACCGCCGGCGCGAGCGTCGCCGCAGCCCCGGTACCGAAGCTGACCTGGTCGGTCTGCGGCGACCCCTACCGCTGCGCGACCGCGAAGGTGCCGCAGGACTGGTCGAAGCCCACCGGCGCCACCATCGACCTGGCCCTGGTGAAGATCCCGGCGTCCAGCAGCAAGAAGATCGGCACGGTCTTCGTGAACCCGGGCGGGCCGGGAGGCTCGGGCGTCGACATGCTGCGGTCCAGCCTCGACGTGTTACCGGCCGGGGTGCGCTCGCGGTTCGACATCGTCTCGTTCGACCCGAGATTCCTCGGCGCCAGCCGTCCGCTGGCCACCTGCATGAACGACACCAATTACCTGGCGATGCTGAACTCGCTGCCGGCCTTCCCGGTGACCAGCGCGCAGGAGACCGCCTACGAGAACGCCTACCGCCGCTACACCAACGGCTGCGCGTCGCTGACCGCGCTCAAGCACGCCTCCACCGGGGACGTCGCCCGCGACCTCGATCTGCTCCGGGCCGCCGTGGGCGACAGCAAGCTCAGTTACGTCGGCTACTCCTACGGCACCTTCATCGGGCAGGTCTACGCGCAGTTGTTCCCCGGCCGGGTGCGGGCCATGGTGCTGGACGGCGTGGTCGACAGCGCCGACTGGATCGGCGACGGGTCGACGAAGGCGTGGAGCACCACCCCGTTCAGCACCCGGGTGGGCAGCGACGAGGCGTCCTCGACGGCGCTGACCGAGTTCTTCCGGCTCTGTGCCGCCGCCGGCCAGAGCCGGTGCGCGCTGGCCGCCAACCCCGATCCGGCGACAGCGTTCGCCCAGATCGCCGCCCGGGTCAAGGCGAAGCCGGTGCTGCTGCTCGGCTCGGGCCGCACCCTCGACTACCCGGCGCTGATCAGCGCCACCGCCTCGGTGCTCTACTCGCCCAGCTACTGGGCCGGCTTCGCCGAGGAGTTGCAGGGTCTGTACACGCAATTCATTGCCGCAGACCAGATTCCGCAGGCGGGCACGCTGTCCCGGCCGGTGGCGCCGGCCACCACCCCGAAGATCCGGAAGGCGGCGTCCAAGGTGTTCGCCAGGGCGGAGAAGAACGGGAACCGTCCGGTGATGCCCTCGCTGAGCATGCTGCCGCAGCGCGCCGACAAGGCCGTGGCGACGCCCGCCGCCGGATCGGGTGGCTCGGGCAGCGGTGCGGGTACCGGTGTGAAATCGTCTCGCTACGAGGCGTTTCCGCAGAACGCGGTGACCCGGACGGCCGGTTCTGCGGTGAAGGCGGCGGCCGCCGCGCAGGACGCCACGATGGACAACTCGCAGGCCGTCTTCGCGGCGGTCTCGTGCACCGACACCCGCAACCCGGCCTCCGCCTCGGCCTGGCCCAAGGCCTCGGCGGCGGCGCAGAAGCGCTCGACCTACTTCGGTGCGGCCTGGGCATGGTCCTCGATCTACTGCGCCAGTTGGCCTTTCACCGATTCGCACGCACTGCGCGGCAAGCTCGGGGTGAAGACCGCGGCACCCGCCCTGGTGATCGGCACCCGCTACGACCCGGCCACCCCGTACTCGGCGGCCCAGCGCACCGCGGCCCGGTTCCCGGGCTGGCGGTTGCTCACCGTCGCCGGCTACGGGCACACCAGCGGCGCGCTGCCCAGCACCTGCACCGACAACGCGGTCGTCGCGTACCTGGTCAACGGCAAGCTGCCCGCTGCGGGTGCCGTCTGCTCGCAGAACACCGCGCCGTTCGCCCCCTGAGGGCGGCCCGCGCCCCGGGCCGGGGCCACTGATCCGCAGCTGATCACCCAACCGATCGCGCGGTCGATCACACACCCGATCACGCGGTCGATCACGCTTCGATCACACAGAGGTACCGGGCCGTCGTGAGGTTGTGAACTGGCTGGCAACGGTTGGGCCGGTCGGCCGGTGGATGGAAGAATGGACCCGGTGACCTCCTCCTCCACTCCGTCCCCGCCGGGGCCGGGAAACTCCGAGCCTGGGCCCGACCAGCGACAACAGACCACGTCGACCACGGTCGCGGTGACCGAGACGGCCGAGCGCGAGCCGCGCACCCTGCTCGGGCTGAGCATGCCGAGCCTGGCCGGTGGCGCGCTCGCCTCGGTGACCGCAGCGGTACTCGCCTCCCGGCTCGGTGTCTCCGGCACGGTGATGGGCGCGGCCTTCGGTTCGGTGGTCAGTGCGATGGGCGGTGCGGTCTACACGCACTCGCTCAACCGCGCGCAGGAGCAGGTGGTCACGCTCACCCGCACCGTGCTGCCGGGATCGGCGCCGTCGGGCTCGGATGCCCCCGGATCACCGGCTTCGGCACCGGCCTCGCCGTCGGCGCCGGCGGTGGGCTCGGTGGGCTCCGCGGGATCGGCGGCAGCCACGGTGAACGGATCGACCAGCGAGCAGCCCGCGGCGGCCGGGCGACGGCCCCGGCGTTCGGCCGGCGAGAAGCGGCGGATGCCGAGCTGGAAGGTGATCGTCGGCGCGGCGGTCGCCATGTTCGTGATCACCATGGCGGCGATCACCGTCTTCGAGCAGTTCGTCGGGCAGCCGATCTCCGACGTCGGCCGCACCACCACCGGAAACTCCAGCGGCACCACCTTCGGCTCGCTGACCGGGGGCGGTGACTCCTCCAGCGACCCGAGCCCCTCGCCGAGCAGCAGCGACGGCCAGGAATCGCCGTCGGCCAGCACCGGTGACCAGTCCG
>DAIOVT010000311.1:0-5010 GCA_036758885.1 Kineosporiaceae bacterium | reverse complement strand
ACGGCGCCAACGGCTTCGCCGTAGGTGCGGTCGACGACCGCGCCCTGGTGTATGCCGAGCGTGCCGATCCCGTAGCAGGCACCGAGGAACGGGGTGTCCCGGGCGACCACCTGGTCGAGCAGGGCGGCGAACTCGCGCTCGACCCGCAGCTGCACCTCGCTCTTGCTCTCGAGCGGGTCGGTGCAGTTGAACGGGCTGCCGCCGACCATGATCCCCGACCAGTCGCCCGGGTCCAGGTCGCCCATCGGGTCGCGTTCGAGGCGGTGCCGTACCAACTCGCCCTCGTTCAGCCCGCCGTGGCGCAGGAACGCGGCGTACTCGTCGTCGGCCGCGTCGTCCTCGATGCGGGTGGCCAACAGCAGGAAGGGCTTCACCGGTTCAGGCTATCCACCCCCCGGCCGAAACCCGGCACGGTGCCGGGTCCACCGGCGTCACGACCGGGAACCCGGCACCGTGCGGCGCGCTGCGGGCGGGTCAGCCCTCCCGGATCGTCATCGAGGTGAGCTTGGGTCCGTCGACCGCGAACTCGAAGCGGGACAACCCGTTCGCGTGGGTGCTGCGCCAGTCGGCGATCACCACGACCCGGTCGCCGTGCTGCTGGACCTCGGTCGGGGTCATCGTGCCGTTGGCACCGATGAACTCGTTGTCGCTCCAGCCCTTGATCGCCTCGCGGCCGGTGAACACCCGGCCCCAGTCGTCGACGAAACCGTCGCTGGTGAAGGCGTCGAGAAACGCCTGCTCGTCGTGGGCGTTCACGGCGGCCACGAAGGCGGCGACCGGCTCGGGCGGGGTGGGTGTGGTCACGATGGGTCCTTCCAGTCGTGTCGATGCATGTGCTCGACAACGTTGCGGATCAACAGGTATCTGATCAAGGCCGCCGGTTCAGCGGGTGGTGTAGCCGCCGTTGGCGAAGATGGTCTGACCGGTGATCCACCAGCCGTCGGTGGCCAGGAAGCGCACGATCGGTGCGATGTCCTGGATGTCGGTCAGCTGATCACCCATCGCCTGGGACTTGTGGAAGACGACCCGCTCGGGAGTCTCCTGGCCGTAGAAGAACGGGGTGTCCATCGGGCCCGGGGCGATCGCGGTCACCGAGATGCCACGGGCGCCGAACTCCTTGGCCGCGGCCCGGGTGAAGTGCTCGACCGGCGACTTGCCGCCGGCGTAGGTCGAGTAGCCGTCGGTGAAGGCGGCGAGCAACGAGGTGACGATGGTGATCACCTTGCCGCCGTCGGCGAGCTGCCGGCCGGCCTCCTGGATGAAGAAGTAGGCGGCCTTCGCGTTGATGTCGAACATCGAGTCGTACTCGGCCTCGGTGGTCTCCAGAATCGGCTTAAGGAGCACCTTGCCGGCGGTGTTCACCGCGACGTCGATCGGGCCGAGCGCCGCGGACGCATCGGTGAACAGCTGCGCCACGTTCGCCGGAACGGTCAGGTCTGCGCTCAGCAGAACACCTTTGCGTCCGGCGGCCTGTACCGCGGCCAGGGTCTGCTCGGCGTCGGCGCGCGAGGACTCGGAGTTGTAGTGGATGGCGACGTTCGCGCCGGCCTCGGCCACCTGGCGACTGATCAGGCCGCCCAGGTTCTTGCCGCCGCCGGCGATCAGCACGTTCTTGTCCTGCAGGGATGTTGCGGGCATGTCGGTTCCCCTCGATGTATTGCCAAGACACTCGCTCTATATGAGCGATATATAGCTACTATAGCGACATGACAGTGATGCGCAAGGGTGCGGCGGCTCCGGGTGCTGACGCCGCACAGCGGGGGAACACCCGCGAGCGGCTGCTCGACGCGGCCGCCGCCCTGATCGCGGCCACCCCCGGCCAGGACGTTCCGTTGCGCGCGATCTGCGACGCGGTCGGGGTGAAACTGCCGACGCTGTACCACTTCTTCGGCAGCAAGGAAGGTCTGCTCGACGCCGTGATCGAGCACGGCTTCGCCCGCTATCTCGCGGTGAAGTCCGGGCACGAGTCGACCGGCGACCCGATCGAGGACATCCGCGCCGGCTGGGACGCCCATGTCGACTTCGGCCTGGCCAATCCGGGCTTCTACGCGCTGATGTACGGCCAGGTGGTTCCCGGCAGACTGCCTGCGGCGCAGGCGGAACCGACCCGGATCCTGCGCGGGCTCACCCGCGCCGCGGCCGATCAGGGACGCCTCGTCGTCGACCCGGATCAGGCCGCCGACCACATCCTGGCGGCGAACATCGGGGTCACCCTGCACCAGATCGTGCGCCGGCGACCCGACCGGCCGCTCGCCGACGCCGTCCGTGAGGCCACGATCGCCGCGATCACCGGACGTCGCAACGAACCCGGTGACAGCACCGCACGCGCCGCCCGGGCGCTGCTGGCCGAACTCGGCCGTCACGGCGAGCGGGCCGCGGTGCTGGACCAGCCCGAACTGCAACTGTTGCGCAAGTGGCTGACCACGCTGACCCGGCAGGAGCCGTGATGAGTTCGCTGCCGCCGAACCTCGAGCACGTGCGCACCACACCCGAGTTCGACGAGACCTCGGTGCCCGCCGGGCTGCTGCGTGCGCACCGGGTAGCGGACGGCGTCTGGGGCCGGCTCGTGGTCAGCGCGGGCCGGCTGGTCTTCGTCTTCGAGGACCGGCCCGAGGAACGCCGCATCGTCGAGTCGGGTGAGCACGTGGTGATCCCGCCGGCGCAGCTGCATCACGTGGAACTCGACGGGCCGGTGCGATTCGCCGTGGAGTTCCACCGCGGCTGACCGCCCGGGAGCGGTCGCCACCGGTCGGGCACTAGGGTCGGGCCCCGTGAGCGATGTCTGGGGAATCGTGTTGGCCGGCGGTGGCGGAACCCGCTTCGGCGGTGAGAAGCAGTTCGTCGAACTGGACTCGCGCACCTTGCTCGAGCACGCCCTCGCCGGGGCCCGAACCGCTTGTGCCGCAGTGGTTGTCGTCGTCCCGGAGCATGCCTGCGAACGCGCCCACAAGCTGCTCGAGCAGAACGGTCCCGAGCCGGGCGAGGTGCGCGTGGTGGCCGGCGGCGACCAGCGCGCCGACTCGGTGCGGGCGGGTCTGGCGGCGTTGCCCGAGGCGGCGCGGATCGTGCTGATCGCCGACGCGGCGCACCCGCTGGCCACCCCGCAGCTCTACGCGGCGGTGGTCGGCGCGGTCCGGGCCGGCGCCGACGGAGCCGTTCCGGGAGTGCCGATCACCGAGGCGATCGCCCCGGTGCAGGCCGGACGGCGCGGCCCCGGCGGGGTGCCCCGGGAGGGCCATGTGCTGGTGCAGATGCCGCACGCGTTCAGCGTGACCGCGCTGCGCGCCGTCCATGCCGGCGGCGCCGCGGGCGTCGAGGACTCGGCCATGGTCGCCGCCTGGACCCGCCCCGACGGCCGGCCGGCCGAGGTGGCCGTCGTCGCCGGTGAACCCGGCAATCTGCACATCACCACACCCGCTGAGCTGGAGCTGGCCCGGCGGATATTCTCGCAACCATGACGATTCCTGTGCCGGCCAGCCGTCCGACCCCGCCCGCCGACCCGGACGGCGCCAAGCGCACCTATGAACTCGATCGCGCGCACGTGTTCCATTCCTGGTCGGCCCAGGCTGCTCTCGACCCGCTGGTGATCACCGGTGGCCAGGGCGCCTGGGTGTGGGACGGCGATGGCACCCCGTACCTGGACTTCTCCGGGCAGCTGGTCTACACGAACATCGGCCTGGGGCACCCGAAGCTGCTGCAGGCGATCACCGACCAGGCCGCGCTGCTGGCCACGATCGCGCCGCAGCACGCCAACGCCGCGCGCTCCGAGGCGGCCCGGCTGATCGTCGAGCGGGCACAGGGGATCGGTGCCGCCGCTGACGGAACTGGCACTGACACAGAGCATTTCACCCACGTGTTCTTCACCAACGGCGGCGCCGATGCGGTCGAGAACGCCGTCCGGATGGCCCGGCTGCACACCGGCCGGCGCAAGGTGCTCGCCCGGTACCGCAGCTATCACGGCAACACCACCACCGCGATCAACCTGACCGGTGACTCCCGCCGGTTCCCGAACGACTACGGCGCCGAGGGCGTCGTCCACTTCTTCGGCCCGTACCTGTACCGCACCGAGTTCCACGCCACCACCGAGGAGGAGGAGTGCGAGCGCGCGCTCGCCCACCTCGAGCAGAAGATCGTGATGGAGGGCCCGAGCACGATCGCCGCGGTGGTCCTGGAGTCGATCCCGGGCACCGCCGGAATCATGATCCCGCCGCCCGGCTACCTCGCCGGTGTGCGCGCGTTGTGCGACAAGTACGGCATTCTCTGGATCGCCGACGAGGTGATGTCCGGGTTCGGCCGGGCCGGCCGCTGGTTCGCCTGCGAGCTGGCCGGTGAAGGGGTGCGTCCCGATCTGATCACCTTCGCCAAGGGGGTCAACTCCGGGTACGTGCCGCTCGGTGGCGTGATCGTCTCCAAGCCGGTCTACGAAACCTTCGGCACCAAGGTCTTTCCCGGCGGGCTCACCTATTCGGGGCACCCGCTGGCCTGTGCCAGCGCCGTCGCCGCGATCACCGCGATGACCGAGGAGGGGCTGATCGAGAACGCCGACCGGCTCGGCCGCGAGGTGTTCGGGCCGGCCCTGGCCGAGTTCGCCGATCATCCGCTGGTCGGTGAGGTTCGCGGGGTCGGCGCCTTCTGGGCGGTGGAACTGGTGCGCGACAAGGCCTCTCGCCAGTCGCTGGTGCCGCTGTACGCGGCCGGCGCCGACAACGCGCCGATGGCCAAGTTGATCGGTGAGTGCCGCAAGCGTGGCCTGATGCCGTTCGTCAACGGCAGCCGCACCCATGTGGTGCCGCCGCTGAACATCCCCGACGAGGAGGCCCGCTACGGCATGGCGGTGCTCAGGGAGGCTCTGGACGCCGTCCACGCCGGGCTCTGAGCCGAACCCCCTCGACCCGTGATCATGCAGAACTGCACGATCACGGGTCGAGTGCTGTCCGGCCGGCCGGGTGTCCCGCGCAGTTCTGCATGAACGGTGCATGGCCCTGGCGGGCCACCCTGGAGGGGTGAAAA
>DAIOVT010000310.1:0-5024 GCA_036758885.1 Kineosporiaceae bacterium | reverse complement strand
GCCTTCCGGCCCGGGCTGATCTCGCCGTTCCTCGCGGCGCAGACCGCGACCACCTTCCAGAACCTTTCCGGCGGAAGGCTTCTGCTCAACGTGGTGACCGGAGGCGAGAGCAGCGAACAGCGGATGTTCGGCGATTTCCTGAACAAGCAGCAGCGCTACGAACGCTGCGACGAGTTCCTGCAGATCGTCCGCGGCCTGTGGCGGGGCGAGAGCGTCGATCTCAGCGGTGAACACCTGCGGGTCGAGGGGGGGAGGTTGGACACGCTGCCCGTCCCGGTGCCGGAGCTCTACTTCGGCGGCTCCTCCGCCGAAGCGATCGAGGTCGCCGCCCGGCATGTCGAGACCTACCTGACCTGGGGCGAGCCGCCGCGGCAGGTCGCCGAGAAGATCGCCCGGGTGCGCGTCGCCGCGGCCGCGGCCGGACGGGCCGAGAGCCGGCCGATCAGGTTCGGGATCAGGCTGCACGTGATCAACCGGGACACCTCGCAGGAGGCCTGGCACGAGGCCGACCGGTTGCTGGCCGCGATCGACCCGATGAGCATCGCCGCGGCGCAGGAGGACCTGCGCCGCAGCGAGTCCGAGGGGCAGCACCGGATGCTCGCCCTGCACGGCGGCAGCACCGAACGGCTCGAGGTCTCGCCCAACCTGTGGGCCGGCGTCGGCCTGGTCCGCGGTGGCGCAGGCACCGCCCTGGTCGGCAGTCACGAGGAGGTCGCCGACCGGATCGAGGAGTACGCCGCGCTCGGCATCAGTGAGTTCGTACTCTCCGCCTACCCGCACCTGGAGGGTGCCTACACCTTCGGCGAGGGCGTGCTGCCGATCCTGCGGCGCCGGGGCCGCTGGCGTGACCCGTTGGCGGACAACGCCTCTCGCCAGGACGGCGCCCCATCGGGTCGCCATGCCGGGCCAGGATCGGTGCCCTTCGGGTCGATCGGCCACCGCGATGCACGCGGCGGCGCCGAGCCGGTGCCGGCCCGATGAGCGCCGCCGTGCCGGAGCGTTCCGGGCCGGCCTGGACGACGAACCAGGACCTGGACCCGGCCGGACTGCGGGAGGCCTTCGGGGTGTTCCCCAGCGGCGTCGTCGCCGTGGCCGCGCAGGTCGACGGCCGCCCGGTCGGCCTGGCCGCGAGTTCGTTCACCTCGGTCTCGCTGGAGCCGGCGCTGGTCTCGATCTCGGTGGCCAACACCTCCAGGACCTGGCCCGAGCTCCGCCGGGCCGAGCAGCTCGGGGTGACCGTGCTCGCCGACCATCACGACCGCCTCTGCCGGCAACTGGCCGGTCCGGTGGCGACTCGTTTCGACGACGTCGCGCTGGAGGTCTCGCCCGAGGGGGCGCTCACCGTGGTCGACGGCCTGGCCGGATTCGTCACCACCGTGCACCGGGAGGTCGAGGCGGGTGATCACACGATCGTTCTGCTGGCCCTGCACACCGTGCTGGCCGCCACCGGACGCAACGGCAGCGGCCCGCTGGTGTTCCACCGCAGCGGGTTCCGCTCGCTGGCTCAGGCCTGAGCCGCGGGATCCGCTGGGGGAGAGGGTGTTGCCGGCTCAGGCGTTCGGCCGGCCGAGGGCCCGGTAGCTCCAGCCCGCGGCTCGCCAGCGCTGCGGGTCGAGGGCGTTGCGGCCGTCGATGACGTGCCGGGACGCCACGATCTCGCCCAGCTTCGCGGGGTCGATGTCGCGGTACTCCTGCCACTCGGTGAGCAGCAGCACCACGTCGGCGTCCTTGCACGCGTCCTCGACCGTGGCCGCGAACACCAACTGCGGCCAGACCTTTCGGGCGTTGTCGATCGCCTCGGGGTCGGTGACGATCACCCGGCCGCCCTGCAACTGGATCTGCGCCGCGACGTTCAGCGCCGGTGAGTCACGGATGTCGTCGCTGTTCGGCTTGAAGGCCGCACCGAGCACGGCGATCTTGCGGCCCATGAACGAACCGCCCAGCACGTCGCGGGCGATCTCGACCATCCTGATCCGCCGGCGCATGTTGATCGCGTCGACCTCGCGCAGGAAGGTCAGCGCCTGGTCGGCGCCGAGCTCGCCGGCCCGGGCCATGAATGCGCGGATGTCCTTGGGTAGGCAGCCGCCGCCGAAACCCAGTCCGGCGCCGAGGAACTTCGGCCCGATCCGCTCGTCGTGACCGATCGCCTCGGCCAGCATCGCGACGTCCGCGCCCGCGGCCTCGCACACCTCGGCCATCGCGTTGATGAACGAGATCTTGGTGGCCAGGAAGGCGTTCGCCGCGGTCTTGACCAGTTCCGCGGTGGCGTAGTCCATGGTGATCACCGGCACGCCGGCGCCGATCGCGTCCTCGTAGACCTCGTCGAGCATCGCCTTGGCCACCCCGGCGCGCTGCGGGTCCGCGGGCAGCCCGTAGACCAGCCGGTCGGGGCGCTGGGTGTCCCGGACGGCGTGCCCCTCGCGCAGGAACTCGGGGTTCCAGGCGAGCATCGCCTCCGGCTGGGTGGTGGCGATCCGCTCGGCCAGCCGGCCGGCGGTGCCGACCGGCACCGTCGACTTGCCGACCACCAGGTCGCCGGCGCGCAGCAGCGGCTGCATCATCGTCACGGACGCCTCGACGTAGGTCGTGTCCGCGGCGAACTCGCCCGCGCGCTGCGGGGTGCCGACGCAGATGAACCACACCGTCGGCCCGTCCAGGGCGGCCAGCAGCGGGCCGACCTCCGCCGGGTCGGTGAAGGTCAGCCTGCCGGTGGCGACGGCCCGGGTGAGCAGTTCGGGCAGTTCCGGTTCGAAGAACGGCGCCCGCCCCTCGGTCAGATCGGCGATCTTCTGCGGATCGAGGTCCACACCGATCACCTGGTGGCCGATGTCCGCCATGCAGGCGGCGTGCACGGCGCCCAGGTATCCGCAACCCACGACAACGATGTTCACGGCAGCGACCTTAACGTGACAGATCGCGGTCACATGGTCACCTTACGAAACCGGGCGTATCCGCCCTGTCACATCGCGGCGGGGTCGCGCCGATCCGGCCGGGTCCGGCGGCCCGGTGCCGCGGGTCAGGGCTCCTCGGTCAGCTGCAGCTGCCGGTCGCGGCCCATCAGCGCGAACGAATCGGGTTCGCGCGAGCGCAGCACCGCGGCGGAGATCACACCGATCACCGTGGCCAGCGGGATCAGCGCCGGCAGCAACCAGGCGAGCACGCTGTCCGGCGAGCCGATCAGGAAGCCGTACTGCGAGGTCGCGTAGACGGCGACCACGGTCAGTCCCACCGCCGACAGCGCCGGGGCGATCTTGGTGCGCCAGGGGTTGGTCTCCAGGCCCGGGTTGCGCAGGAAGAAGACCAGGACGGCGATCGCCGCGAACGCCATCAGGTAGGTGATCGCCAGGGTGCCGAGCTGGGTGAGCCAGGTGAACAGGGTGGCGGCCGGGTCCATCTGCAGCACCACGAAGACGCTCATCACCACGAACGCCAGCGCGGTCTGGCTGACCGAGCCCATGTGCGGGGACAGGTGCAGCCCGTGGGTGCGGCCCAGGCGCTCGGGCACCAGGCCCTCGCGGCCGAGGGCGTAGGCGTAGCGGGCGACGGCGTTGTGGAAGGCCAGCAGCGCGGCGAACAGCGAGGAGGCGAACAGGAACAGCATCACGTAGTCGGTGAGGAACGAACCGAGGTAGGGCCCGGACATGGCGAACAGGAAGTTCGTCGGGTCGCCGAGCTCCTCGCTGCCAAGGAAGTCCACCAGAGAACCGTTGTCGCCGTAGGCGTTCACCATCAGCCATGAGGTGATCATGAAGAACAGGCCGATGGTGAGTACCGCCGCGTAGGTGGCCCGGGGCACGGTGCGCCGCGGGTCGCGGGCCTCCTCGGAGTAGATGGTGGTGGCCTCGAAGCCGACGAAGGACGCCGCGGCGAACAGCAGGCCGATCGCCGGGGCGCCGCTGGTCAGCGAGGAGAGCGTGAACGAACTGGTCTCCAGGCTCGCGCCGGTGGCGCCGTGACCGCCCTTGATCAGCACCATCAGGTCGAACAGGATCACGATCAGGAACTCGCAGCCGACCAGCACCCCGAGCACCTTGAGCGAGAGGTCGATCTGCCGGTAGCCGAGCACTGCGATCGTGGCCATCGCCAGATAGCTCATCACCCACCAGGGCACGCTCACCCCGGTGGCGGTCTCGACGAAGCCGGCCGAGGCGAAGCCCCACAGGCCGTACAGGCCGATCTGCATGGCGTTGTAGCCGAGCAGGGCCACCCAGGCGGCGGCGCCGCCCGCGTAGCCGCCGAGCGCCCGGGCCACGAAGGCGTAGAAGGCGCCGGCCGAGGTGTGGTGCCGGGCCATCGCCACGTAGCCGACCGCGAAGACCAGCATCAGCAGGGTGACCAGCAGGTACGAGAACGGCACCCCGGCGCCGTTGCCGAGCAACATGGCGAACGGCGCGCCACCGGCCATGCCGGTCAGCGGGGCAGCTGCGGAGATGACGAAGAACGCGATCGCCACCGTGCCCAGCCGGCCGCTGCGCAGCCGCTGTGCGTCCCGCCGGTCGATCGCCTGTGCGTTCGATCCACTTGCGGCAGAACGGGTTTCACTTCCCTCTGTGCTGCTGCTCATCGTTGGTTCTCCAGTTCAGACGGGTTGCTGCCGGGAACAGGTGGAGCCCTGACCGGTTCGGACACGAAGCCTTTTCGGCGCACGCCGAGGCGAGGCCGAGCGGTGCAGGAGCGAGCGGACGAACGCCGCTACGGACGAAAGCCGTTGCGGGTGAACGCTGTTACGGGAGAACGCCGTTACCGGCGCCGGCTGTCACAGGTGGTAGCTGTACTCGAGGAACTCCCAGTCGGTGATGAAGTGCTGGAAACGCTCGATTTCGTTGCGCTTGTAGGCGAGGAAGGCGGAGACGAACTTCGGGCCGAGCATCTCGGCGAGTTCGGTGTCGGCGGCCAGTGCGTCGAGCGCGGTGGGCAGATCGCTCGGCAACCGGTCGGCCTTGCTCTCGTCGTAGCCGTACCCCTCGAGCTTGGCCGGGGGGTCGAGCTTGTCCCGGATGCCGAGATAGGCGGCGGCCAGCAAC
>DAIOVT010000309.1:0-5029 GCA_036758885.1 Kineosporiaceae bacterium | reverse complement strand
CCAGGCGGAGCAGAACATCATCGCCGGCAACGGGATCGGCTACGGAGCGACGTCCGGCGAGATCTTCCTGCGTGGCCAGGTCGGCGAACGGTTCTGCGTGCGCAACTCCGGTGTCACCGCGGTGGTCGAGGGAGTCGGCGACCACGGCTGCGAGTACATGACCGGGGGCACCGTGGTGGTGCTCGGCCGGACCGGGCGCAACTTCGCCGCCGGTATGTCCGGCGGTGTGGCCTACGTGCTCGACCTGCGCCAGGAACGGGTCAACCCCGAGATGGTCGACGTGGTGATCGTGCAGCCCGGCGGCGACGACGCCGAACTGCTGCACCGGCTGGTCACCAAGCACTACCACGAGACCGAGTCACAGGTGGCCAAACGTCTTCTGGCGGAATGGGATTCGGCACTACCCAGATTCAGCAGGGTGATGTCGCGGGACTACGCCAGGGTGGTCGAGGTCAGACGCGAGGCCCAAGCCGAAGGACTCGACCTGGACGGCGACGTCGTCTGGTCCCGGATCATGGAGGCCTCCAATGGCTGACCCGCGCGGATTCCTGACCACCCGGGAACGCGAGCTGCCGGCCCGCCGCACGGTGGAACTACGGCTGCTCGACTGGCACGAGGTCTACGCCGAGACCGACCCGGCACAGGCCGACGCCGAGCGCCGGCGTCAGGCCGGCCGGTGCATGGACTGCGGAATCCCCTTCTGCCACAACGGCTGTCCGCTCGGGAACCTGATCCCGGAGTGGAACGACCTGACCTGGCGCGGGGACTGGCAGGAGGCGATCGAGCGACTGCACGCGACGAACAACTTCCCCGAGTTCACCGGCCGGCTCTGCCCGGCGCCGTGCGAGACCGCCTGCGTGCTCGGCATCAACCAGCCCGCGGTGACGATCAAGCAGGTCGAGGTGTCGATCATCGACAAGGCCTTCGCCAACGGCTGGGTCACTCCCAAGCCGCCGGAGCGCCTCTCCGGCAAGACCGTTGCCGTGATCGGCTCGGGTCCGGCCGGGCTCGCGGCGGCACAGCAGCTGACCCGGGCCGGGCACACCGTGGCCGTCTACGAGCGCGCCGAGCGTCCCGGGGGGCTGCTGCGCTACGGCATCCCCGAGTTCAAGATGGAGAAGCGTCACGTCGACCGCCGGATCGCGCAGATGGAGGCCGAGGGCACCAGGTTCCGCTCCGGGGTGAACGTCGGGGTGGACATCACCGCCAAGGCGTTGCGGGAGCGCTACGACGCCGTGGTGCTCGCGGTCGGCGCGACCGCCTGGCGCGATCTGCCGATCGAGGGCCGTGACCTCGGCGGCATCATGCAGGCCATGCAGTACCTGCCGCCGGCCAACCGGGCCGCCCGGCAGGAGGAGCCGGTCGAGGCGCTGCCACTGGTCAGCGCCGAGGGCCTGGACGTCGTGGTGATCGGCGGCGGTGACACCGGCGCCGACTGCCTGGGCACCGCGCTGCGTCAGGGCGCCCGGTCGGTGACCTCGCTGGAGATCATGCCGACGCCGCCGCAGGAGCGCCCTGCCGGGCAGCCCTGGCCGACCTACCCGATGATCTACCGGGTGGCCAGCGCGCACGAGGAGGGCGGCGAGCGGGTCTACGCCGTCCAGACCCAGAAGTTCCTCGGCGACGACGACGGCCGGGTGCGTGCCCTGCACCTGGTCGAGGTCGAGTTCGTGGACGGCGCCTTCCGCGAGGTGCCCGGCAGTGACCGGGAGATCCCGGCGCAGCTGGTGCTGCTGGCGATGGGGTTCGTCGGCCCGCAGCGCGAGGGCCTGATCGAGCAGCTGATCGAGCAGAAGGGGCTGGAGCTGGACGCCCGCGGCAACGTGGCGCGGGACGGTCAGTATGCCTCGACCGTGCCCGGGGTCTTCGTGGCCGGTGACGCCGGCCGGGGCCAGTCGCTGATCGTCTGGGCCATTGCCGAAGGACGCTCGTGCGCGGCGGCGGTGGACCGGTGGCTGACCGGGAGTAGCGTGCTTCCCGATCCGATCCCGCCGACGGCGCGGCCGATGGTGGTCTGACCCGCCGCCCGACCGATCGGCACCGGAAACCCGTCGAGGAGAAGGAAAGACAGCGCGATGCGCAGAGCGAAGATCGTCTGCACCCTGGGGCCCGCGGTCTCCGGACGGGTGGAGGAGCTGGTCACCGCCGGTATGGACGTGGCTCGGCTCAACTTCAGCCATGGCTCTTACGAGGAGCACCGCGAGCGTTACGACGAGGTGCGGGCCGCCTCCGACTCCACTCAGCGGGCGGTCGGGGTGCTGGTCGACCTGCAGGGGCCGAAGATCCGGCTGGACACCTTCGCCGACGGCCCGGTGCTGCTCAGCCACGGTGACCGGTTCGCGATCACCGTCGAGGACGTGCCGGGTACCAAGGACCGGGTGGGCACCACCTACAAGGGTCTGGTCGGTGACTGTGCCATCGGCGACACGATCCTGGTGGACGACGGCAAGGTCGCGCTCGGCGTGACCGACGTGACCGCCACCGACGTGGTCACCGAGGTGATCGTCGGGGGAGAGGTGTCCAACCACAAGGGCCTGAACCTGCCCGGTGTCGCGGTCAGCGTGCCGGCGATGTCCGAGAAGGACGAGGAAGATCTGCGGTTCGCGATGCAGATCGGCGCCGACATGATCGCGTTGTCGTTCGTGCGCTCGGCCACGGACATCCAGGGCGTGCACAAGATCATGGACGAGTTCGGACGGCGGATCCCGGTGATCGCCAAGATCGAGAAGCCGCAGGCGGTGGACAACCTCGAGGAGATCATCGCCGCCTTCGACGGGATCATGGTCGCCCGCGGTGACCTCGGCGTGGAGCTGCCGCTCGAGCAGGTGCCGCTGGTGCAGAAGCGGGCGGTGGAACTGGCCCGGCGCGCGGCCAAGCCGGTGATCGTCGCCACCCAGGTGCTGGACTCGATGATCGTGCTGCCCCGGCCGACCCGGGCCGAGGCGTCCGACTGCGCGAACGCGGTGCTGGACGGCGCCGACGCGATCATGCTGAGCGGTGAGACCAGCGTCGGCAAGTACCCGATCGAGGCCGTGCGCACCATGGCCCGGATCATCGAGAACACCGAGGACCACGGCCTGGACCGGATCCAGGCGCTGGGCACCCGGCCGACCACTCGTGGCGGCGCAGTCACCTGGGCCGCGGCCCAGGTCGGCGAGATCCTCGACCTGCGGTTCCTGGTGGCCTTCACCACCAGCGGCGACTCCGCCCGGCGGATGTCCCGGCTGCGTTCCCGGATCCCGTTGCTGGCCTTCACCCCCGATCCCAGCGTCCGCTCGCAGTTGGCGCTGTCCTGGGGTATCGAGACCTTCCTCACC
The DNA here is from genome assembly GCA_036758885.1 of Kineosporiaceae bacterium. Lineage (GTDB taxonomy): Bacteria > Actinomycetota > Actinomycetes > Actinomycetales > Kineosporiaceae > DAIOVT01. The sequence goes on along the minus strand of DAIOVT010000309.1, from coordinate 1,712 downwards.
GCGATCGTCGACCACACCGACGACATGGTCGCCCAGGTCGACGAGCTGTTGCTGGAGACCGGACACTGCGCGGTCGGTGACAGCGTCGTGATCGTGGCAGGCTCACCGCCCGGAGTCACCGGGTCGACCAATGCGATGCGGATCCACCGGATGGGTGACGCCGGACGCGGCACCTATTACGACAGCTGAGCCGTCCCGGACGGTTCGATGACGACGGGTTCGAGGAATCGGAGTTCAACGATGCGAACTCATCAGCCGGCTTCCGGGTCGAGCAACAGGTCCACTTCGGGGGTGCCGGGTGCGGGACTCGAACCCGCACACCTTTCGGCGCCGCATTTTGAGTGCGGTGTGTCTGCCAATTCCACCAACCCGGCCGGTTGTCGAAGCGAAAGCCTAGCGGTTCCCCGGCCGGGGCCGCTGTGGCTCCCCCTGACACCGGCGCTATCACTAGGCTGAACCCGTGGCCAACGACCCCGTCGCTCCCCAGCCGAGCACCGACGCCCCCCTCGACAACTCCGCCGACAGCTCCGCCGTGGGCACCTCCGCAGTCACCCTGCCCGACGCCGTCGGCGCCGCACCGGAACCGCCCGCGCACCCCGGCGGCCGGACCGTCGTCGTCGCCGAGGACGAGGCGCTGATCCGGCTGGACATCGTCGAGATCCTGCGCGAGGCGGGTTACCAGGTCGTCGGCGAGGCCGGGGACGGCGAACAGGCCGTGCGGCTGGCCGAGGAGCACCGACCCGATCTGGTCGTCATGGACGTCAAGATGCCCGTGCTGGACGGCATCTCGGCGGCCGAGAAGATCGCCGGTGCCCGGCTCGCCCCCGTCGTCCTGCTGACCGCCTTCTCGCAGCGCGAGCTGGTCGAGCGGGCCCGCGACGCCGGCGCGATGGCGTACGTGGTGAAGCCGTTCAGCTCGGCCGACCTGCTGCCGGCCCTGGAGATCGCGCTGAGCCGGCACCAGGAGATCAAGGCGCTCGAGGCCGAGGTCGCCGACATGACCGCCCGGTTCGAGACCCGCAAGCTGGTCGACCGGGCGAAGGGACTGCTGCAGACCAAGTTCGGCATGGCCGAACCCGAGGCCTTCCGGTGGATCCAGAAGACCTCGATGGACAAGCGCCTGACGATGCGCGAGGTGGCCACCGCCATTCTCAACTCGAGCTCCCCGGCCGAGGGATCGGCCGCATTGCGTCAGCAGTCGGGGGACGACGCCTGATCCGGCCGGCCGCCGAATGGAATGCCGAATCATCCGATGAATTCGGCATATCGCGGCGGTGAATCGGAGGCGAACTGGGCAATTCGTCCCGCTGGTCCGGAGATTGCTCGGCGCCTTCATGAAATCGTTGTAAAACGTGCGGGTACGGCCTTGTAGACGGCAACAAACGACGATGGTGCAAGTGATAGTTTCCCCGAGCATCGACCGGCCCTGAGGGGTCTCGTACTCGGAAGAGGTAGCTATATGAACAAGCCAGTACGGGTTGCCGCGGTTCTCGCGGTCGCCTCTTTGGCCCTCGCTGCTTGCGGAAGCGGCGGCGACAGCTCCGAAGGGTCGGGAGGGGGTGGCGGCAAGACGCTGGTCATCTCCAGCGACCTGCCCCTGCAGGGCGCGTCGAAGGACGCGTCGGAGTCGACGAACAACGCGATCAAGCTCTATCTGGAGTCGGTCGGCAACAAGGCCGGCGACTACAACATCGAGTTAAAGCCCTACGACG
>DAIOVT010000308.1:0-5030 GCA_036758885.1 Kineosporiaceae bacterium | reverse complement strand
CCGGCCGGCCGGGAGGAGCCGGAGGCATCGGGCCGGAAGGGCGGGGCGAAGGGGGCAGCGGCCGGGACGACACCGGCGCCGGCCGCAGATCGGCGTGGCAGAGGGAACACCAGGTGATCTTGGGATCCAGCCGTGCCCCGCAGTGCGGGCAGCGACCGCCGGCGGATCCCCCGATGTGCTGGGACGGCTGCATCGCACTCATCAGGTGACGATCGGCGCACCACGATAAGTAGTTGAGTTTGCGCACAGAGCAAGGCGTGTCGCTTAGCGAGAAAAGTCGTGTACTGAAAGTCACCTATGGCGTCGGCAACGCCATACGAAATTGTTCGGCACCCTCCCTTGCGCGAGCACCGAATGACCCTTTTCACTGCGGAATCGAACGTTTTCACTTCTGAGTTCAGGAATGCCCGCACGGGTGGCTTATGAGTAGGCTGGTGAGCCTGGTCGGCCTCTGTCCGAACAGTTCTGAAACAACACCCTGGCCGGGTGTTCGGAATGGTCATGGCAAGACTTCGTGGCATCCCGATCCCGGCCTCGAACGCTTGCTTGGCAGGTATGACCGCGATCTTCGATCCTGACCACGACGTTGCCGTGGCGCTGCGCGCTGCGCTGGCCGGTGACCAGGTGGTTCCGATGACCACCACCGAGGCGCTCTCGGCGTTCCTCGTCAAGAACCCGCAGACCCGCTCGGTGGTGCTGGGGCCCTCGGTGAAGCCCGCCGCCGCACTGCACCTGGCCTCGACGTTGCGTGCCAACCAGGCCGATCTGGGCATGGTGCTGGTGCGCTACGACGTCGATGAGTCCCTGCGTCAGCAGGCGTTGCGCTACGGCGTCCATCGGGTGGTCGACGCCGCCGACACCGCGGGACTGCAGCTCGCCGTCCGCTCGTTCGACGAGGCCGGCATCGGCCAGGGGGCGCCGCCACCGCTCGCCCTGCCCACTCCCCCGGTTCCGGAGATCCCGCAGGGTGCCAACCTGACCTGGGCGGCGCTCGCCTCGAACCAGCTGACGGCCCCGAACCCGGGGCAGCCGGCCGGGTCGCCGGCACCGGTGCCGCTCGCCGACCTGAACGCACCGCTCGCACCGGCCGGCCTGACGCCTCCGATGCCGGTCCAGCCGCCGCCGAAGCCGCAGCGGGTGATCACGGTCTTCGCGACCAAGGGCGGCATCGGCAAGACCACGCTGGCGACCAACATCGCCGCTTCGCTGGCTGCGGGCGGTCAGCGCCAGGTCGCCCTGGTCGATCTCGACCTGCGCAACGGCGACGTGGCCACTGTGCTCCGCCTGAACCCCACCACCACGCTGGCCGATCTGGCCGACCGGCAGGACGACGCCCAGCGCCCTGCTCGGGACGGCGCTCAGGAAGCTGCTCAGGAAAGCGCTGAGGGCAGTGCTCAGGACAGTGCGCCGGACGGCGAACAGCCGGAGCGCCGGCACGGCACGATCGACGACAAGACCCTCGACGCGCTGTCGACCAGGCACTCGGCCGGGCTGAGCGCCGTCTCCCCGCCCGACGATCCGGTCGCCGCCCGGCGGATCCCGGTCGGGACCGTGATCGACACCGTGCGCGCACTGCGCGAGCGTTGCGACCACGTGGTCATCGACACCCCGGCCGAGTTCGACGACCAGGTGCTGGCTGCCCTGGACCTCTCCGACCTGATCGTGCTGGTGACCAGCATGGATCTGCCGTCCCTGAAGAGCCTGCAGCGCACCCTGGCCACCCTGCGCATGCTCGGCTACCCGTCGTCCTCGGTGCGGATCGTGCTGAACCGGGCCGATGCCGAGGTCGGGCTGAGCGGGCAGGACGTGCAGAACATGATCGGTGCACCGATCTGGGGATACGTTCCGAGCTCCCGCGCCGTGCCGGCGTCGCTGAACAGCGGGACGCCCTTGGTGCTCTCCGATCCCCGGCATTCGGTCAGTCAGGCGATCCGTGCCTTCGTCGACCAGCAGGTGCTCGGCGTCGCGCCGCCGGTGGCGGTCACCGCCGGCCCGCTGCCTCCGATCCAGCAGCCACGCCGTCCGGCCGCGCTACCGCCGCAGCGGCCGGCCAGGCGCGGCTTGTTCGGGTTGCTCGGACGGCGTCACTGAGAGCATTTGCTCGCGGCCTGTCCGTCGAATGCGCGAGCGTGACGACGCAACGTGACAGGTCGGTAGTGGATTGTCGATCGGGCGCACCGTCAGCACCCGCTCTTCACCCGGTGAATACCCGGCAGCCAGGAAGCGTGTCGCTGGGCAATGATGCAATGATGCGGTGCGGTGCCGTCCGCCGTGGGTGGGCGCGGGGAGGCGCAAGCAGCTACGGCATGAACGACCCGGAACAGCACAGTAGGAACGGCACCTGCGTGAGTCGGCACGGCCCTGGGAGGGAGTGAGCGTGGCAAGGCTGCTCGTGGTGTCCCGGTCCATGGCACTGGCCATGAGGCTGACCGACGTCCATGAGGTCACCGAGTACCCGATCGAGGCGCTGGACCAGATCGCTCCGGCCGCGGCCGACGCCGATGTGGTCGTTCTGGACGTCGGTGAGCCCGCGATCGCTGCACAGGCGCTGCGGCTGCTCCGGGCCGACGGCCAGGAGATCCCGGTACTCATCGTCTCCGGTTACCAGCCGGCCTGGTCCGGGCTGGTCTCGGTGGGCCTGGCCGCCGTCTCGGTGATGCCGTTGCCGATCACCAGGTCGGCCCTCCTGGCCGGTGTCGCCCAGCTCGCCGAGGCGAGCACGCGACAGGGCCCGGCCAGGCCCGATGTCGTGGCGCCGTCCATGCCGCAGGCTCTCGAGCAGCCGGCCCAGAAACCGCCGCAGAACACGGCCGTGATCGATCTGAACGCGGTGAACCCCGCAACCGAACCACCTGCCACCCAGTCGATGGCCACTGTCGAGGTCGGCAGCGGCACCGACGACCAGGCGGAAGGCACGTCACGGGGGACGATGCCGCATCGTTCGCCGCTGCCGAGCCGCACCGGTTCCCGGTTGTCGGCGGGCTCGCTCCAGGCCGGCCAGTTCGCCGGCCGGCCCGAGCTCACGGGCGAACCCGCGCCGGACGACATGTTCGCGCCCAGAGTCCCTGCCCGCGACCTGCCTGCCCGCGACCTGCCCGGCGCGGACCGGCTGGGCAAGGATCGGTTCGGTTCCGATTCACCCGAGGTCGATCGGTTCGGCGTCGAACCGGCCGGGGACGGGTTCGGCGGAGAGCCGGAGCCCGAGAGCCACGGATCCGGGCGAGAGTCCGGCGAACCTTCTCCGGAAACGCAAGCGCCGCAGTCGTTCGCGCCGCCCCGGGCGCCCAGCGTCGCGCGTCGTCCGGCCGCGCCGAAGGGGCTGTTCCGTCCCTCGCGCTCCCTCCGGCACTCGAACGGCACTCCCAGCGACGAGTCGCCGGACGCCTCCCCGCAGGTCGGTTCCGAACTGTTCGGCGTGCCCCGGCCCGACGATGCAGAGGTCGAGAACGCACAGGTCGAGAACGCACAGGTCGACGAACCGAGGTCCGGCGCCCCGCAGGCCGAGGAGCCGAGCCACGACGTCGCCGAGTCCGCGGGATCGCCCGTCGAACTCACCGAGCAGCCGGTCGAACTCTCGGCCGGGAAGTCGGCCGGGCAGCCGGTCGAGCAGCCGGTCGAGCAGTCGGTCGAGCAGTCGGTCGAGCAGTCGGTCGAGTCGGTACTGGACGACGAACCGGCCGGCCCGGAGTTCACCGAGGCCGAGCGCCCCGCCGAGCCGGCCCCCGACCACCCGGTCGTCGCCGACGATCTGCTCTCGCCGGGCCCGACCCTGCTGCCGAGCGAGGTCGACGACGCGCAGGAGGCCGCCGCTCCGGCCGATGAGCGCACCCGCGCCGGCGAGCAGCAGTGGGAAGACCTGATCGCACCGTCCGAGCACCCGCGAGGCCGGCACCAGCCCGACGACCCTGCCGTCGGAGAAGCGGCCGACGAGCGTCCCGGCCCACCGGAACGAGCCGCCGGCCCGAGTGGCGGCGCCGGCCGCCGCTGGACACCACCATGGCTTCGGCACAAGAGCGGTTCAGAGCCGGTTCTCGACATTCATGACGCGGTTCCGGCCGGTCAGGACGCGGCGTCCGCCCACTGGCAGGTCACCGCTCGTGACGAGGCGGCCCAGCCCGAACCCGAGAACCCCGTCGTGGCCCGCAGCGAGAGTGCCCCCGCCGAGACGCCGGACCAGGCCCAGCTGCCGCCGCCTCTGCCGGCACCGACCCCGCTGCCACCGCTCGCGCCGTTGTCGGACACTCCCCGCACCGGCGAGAACGCTTCGGGCGCAACCCGATCCGCTGCCGAGCGGGTCGTGCCGCCGCCTGCGCCGACCTCGTCGCCCTCCCGGGCCGCGGCGGCACCCGAGCCTGACGCACCGCCGCCGCTGCCTGAACCCGCGGTCGCGGCTCCGGTGGACGGCGAACCCGCCCGGTCCGAGCCGGCACTCGAGAAGGCGATCCCGGGCGTCTCCGACGAGACCGAGAACGAGCAGACCGAGGACGCCGAGCAGGAAGCATCGCCGGAGCCTGAAGGCCGGCAACTGCCCAACCGTCTCGGCGAGGCGGCCGCGAGCGGGCGCGCCACGGACACCCGGTCGCTGATCCTTCCGTACCCGCCCGATCAGCCGAGCCCGCGCCCCGCCCCGCCCGAGCCGGCCCAGCGACCGGTCTTCGACTGGTGGGGAAAGCCGACCTCCTCCGCCGACGATGCCGAGCCGGATGCGTCCGAACCGGCCGACCTTCGGCCGGAGATCGTTCCGGACGACGATTCCGCTTCTGCATCAACGCCTTTGCCCGTCCAGCACGATGCCACGGGGTCGGCGGAATCGGCTGACGAGATCAACACCGCCCACGACCTGCTGGCCGGCTACACCGACCACGACGACAGCGACCACGACGACAGCGACCACGACGACAGCGTTGAAGCTGACAGCGTTGAAGCTGACAGCGTTGAAGCTGACCATGGCGGCACCGATCACGATGACGCGGCTCTGGTCGGGGATCAGCCGGACGACGAGTCGGCCGCCGCCCAGGCCACGGAACAGG
>DAIOVT010000307.1:0-5037 GCA_036758885.1 Kineosporiaceae bacterium | reverse complement strand
ACCCGGTGCCGAACATCGACCGGTTCGCGCCGATCAGCTACGGACTCACCAGCTGGGGCTCGCGCAGCCCCTCCGGCACCCCGACCGAGGATCTCGGCTCGACCACCCCGGTGGGCATCATCAAGCGGGTGCACGACCAGGGCAAGATCTGGATGCAACCCGTTGCGGTGCAAGACATCCGGCCCGACGAGGGACTCTTCGACGAGTCACAGAACTCCACCAACTACCGGATGAACTGGCAGATCGCGCGCGAGCAGAAGGCCGAGTGGGTGCAGGTGGTCACCTGGAACGACTACTCCGAGAGCACCCAGATCGCGCCGTCCCAGAAGGGTGGCCGGGCGTTGCTGGACATGACCGCGCTCGAGGTCGCGGCGTACAAGCACGACATCACCAGCGTGCCGGCGGCGCAGCGCGACGTGGTCTACCTGTCGCACCGCGCGCACCCGCTGAACGCCACCTCGCTCTGGCAGCAGTCGCACACCGTGAAGCCGGTGGCTGTGCGGCCCGGTTCCTCGCCGGCCCGGGACAGCATCGAGGCGCTGGTCTACGCCACCGCCCCCGGATCGGTGACCGTGAGGGCGGGATCGACGTCCACGACCTGTCAGGTGCCCGCCGGCCGGTCGGTCTGCGAACTGCCGGTGGCGCTCGGTCAGGTCTCGGCGACGGTCACCCGCAACAACGCGACGGTGGCGTCGTTGACCTCGCCGCTGACGATCACGAACCGTCCGGCGGTGCGTGACTTCGCCTACCACTTCTTCACAAGCGGCCGCTGACCCACACTCAGCGGCGCCCGAGCCGGTCCCTGGTGAAGCTGGGGGGCCTCAGGGGCCGGCTCAGGGGAACCTCCGCACGGTCAGCGCGACCATGCGGGCCATCACGAAGGCGACGTACATCAGCCCGGCGATCTGCTCCATCATCACGAACGACCGGGCGTTGGGCAGCACCGGCGTGATGTCGGACAGGCCGGTGCTGGTCAGGGTGGTGAACGAGAGGAACAGCAGATCCATCCAGCTGCGCTGCGGCCCGAACGAGCCCGGCCAGATCAGCTGGGCACCGACGTAGAGATAGGTGAACGCCCAGGCCGCCACCGTGAACGCGGCCCCGATGGCGTAGATCTCGTCGCGGGTGACGTGCGAGTCGTCGAAGAGGTACCTGATCAGCGCGTACACCGCGTAGAAGTAGAACGCCGAGTGCAGTAGCGCCGAGACGGTCTCCCAGTCGTCGGGCAGCCGGTCCGCCGTCTCGAAGGCGGTCAGCATCACCAGCGGCACGCCGATCAGGATCGCCACCCAGGTCAGCGCCGGGGTGGCCCGGACGGCGACCACGGCGAGCACCAGCACCAGCATGCTGAACAGCGAGAACAGCGCCCGCCCCGGCCGGCTGACCTCCATGAACGGGTACAGCAGCACCCCGGCGATCTGGACGGCGAGCAACACCGCGTTCGGGGTTTCGCCGATCCAGCGCATGACCCGTGACATACGACCATCCTGCAACCGCGGCGGCGCCGTCCGGATCACCGACGCGGCAACGGATCAGCCGGGCCGCACGTTCTCGGGCTCGCGGGCCGCGGTGACCGTGAGCAGCGCGATCACCAGCATCGCCCCGACGATCAGCAGCGCGTGCAGCATGCCGACGTGGTCGCCGAGGAAGCCGAGCAGCGGCGGCCCCGCGATGAAGGCGGTGTAGCCGATGGTGGCGACCACCGAGATGCGGGCGGCGGCCCGCAACGGGTCGTCGGCGGCGGCGCTCATGCCCACCGGGAAGCCGAGCGAGATACCGATGCCCCAGATCGCCGCACCGAGGTAGGCCAGGGCGCTGCCGCCGAAGACCACCAGCAGCGATCCGGCGCCGGCGGTGACGAAGGCGACCCGCAGCACCGGCACCCGGCCGTACCGGTCGAGCAGTCCGGTGCCGAGGATGCGGCCCAGGGTCATGAACGACAGGAACACCGCCATCGCCAGCACGCCGGCCCAGGGCTCGAGGTGGTAGCCCTCGACGAACGACACCGAGAGCCAGTCGTTCGCGGTGCCCTCGGTGAACGCGGCGACGAAGGTCATCACGCCGATCAGCAGCGTGCGCGGCTCCCGCCAGGCCTGCAGCACACCGATCGTCCCAGCCGATGATTCACCTTGCGCCGCAGGGGATTCCGCAGCAGGTGAGACCTCGGCATCGCCGTCGATCTGCCGCCCGCGGGGCAGGAAGTCACGGACCCCCCAGGCGCCGGCGACCACGATCATCACCCCGATCGGGATCAGGTGCGCCGCGACCGGGACGTCCAGCCGGGACATCAGGGCACCGAACAACGCGGCCACCACGGTGCCGCCGGAGAACGCGGCGTGGAACCACGGCATGATCGCCCGGCCGAGCAGACGTTCGACGTTCGCGCCCTCGAGGTTCATGCCGACGTCCCAGATCCCGACGCCGAGGCCGACCGCGAAGAGTCCGGCGGCGAGCGCCCAGCGGCTGCCGAGACCGTCGACGCCGACGGAGATCACGATCAGCCCGATCAGCAGCGTGCCCAGCCCGAGCCGCACCGAACCCGCCCCACCGAGCCGGCTGGACAACCACCCCGAGGCGGGCAGCCCGACCAGCGACCCCGCCGAGAGGCACAACAGGGTCAGGCCGAGCTGTCCGGCGCTCAGGCCGAGCGCGGCCTTGACGTCGGGGATACGCGAGGCCCAGGTCGCGAAGGCGATGCCGTTCATCGCGAAGACCAGGTAGACGGCGTTGCGCGCGGCGACGACGCGGGCCGGGGCGAGCGCGGAGGTGGTGGTCACGGGGCAGGCTCTCGGGACGGCGACGGCCGAGGCCGCCGAACGGGTCGAATCGATTCGATCGAATCGTTTCGATATCATCGCGCCCATGCCGTCAGAAGGTCAACCGACAAGGCCGGAACCCGGGTCGACGTCACAGCCGACTCCCCGGCCCACGCTGAAGTCGGTCGCCGAACGGGCCGGGGTGTCGATCTCGACGGCGTCGCTGGTGTTCAGCGGACGCGGCCCGGTCTCCGCCCCGACCGCCGAGAGGGTACGCGGTGCGGCCCGCGACCTGGGCTACGCCGGCCCCGACCCGCTGGCCTCCTCACTGCGACAGGGTCGCGCGGGCGTCGTCGGGGTACTGGTCGAGGACCGGTTGCTGCACGCCTTCCGCGATCCGTACGTGGTCAGCGTTCTGGACGGACTCGCCGAGGTGCTCGACGCGATCCCGACCGGGCTGCTGCTGATGGCCCAGCCCGGCGGTACCGAACGGCTGCTCGAACACGTGGCCACGCTCGCCGTCGACGCGTTCGTGTTCTCGATGTGCGGTCAGGAGCAGCACCCCCTGGTCGACGTGCTGGCCTCCCGGGGGGTGCCGATGGTCGGCACCGGCACCCCGGTCGACCCCCGGGTCACCCAGGTGCTGATCGACGAACGTGCCGCGAAGGCCATGGTCGCCGCCCACCTGCGCGACCTCGGTCACCGCCGGGTCGGTCACGTGACCATGCCGCTGTGCGCCGGAACGTCCGGCGGCCTGACCGACGCGGCGACCGCCACCGCCTCGAGCATGCTGGTCAGCCGGGAACGGGCGCGCGGGGTGATCGACGTCTTCGGTACCGCCGTCACGCTCGCCGAGGCCGCCGAGATCGGCATCGAGAACGGCCGGGCCGCGGGCCGGCTGCTGCTGGACGTGCCGGCGGTGCGCCGTCCGAGTGCCGTTGTGGCGCAGAGCGATCTGCTCGCGATCGGGGTGATCCGGGCCGCCGACGACCTGGGCCTCGAGGTGCCCGGCGACGTCAGCGTGACCGGGTTCGACGGCGTCGCCCTGCCCTGGTTCCCCGGCAGGCTGACCACGGTCGACCAGCACGGCCAGCAGAAGGGCCGGATCATCGGCGAACTGGTCGCCGACCGGCTCGCCGGCAAGCCGGTGGACGACGTCCGGGCGCCCGCCGAGCTGCGCCTCGGCAGCACCAGCGCCGCGCCGCCGACCGACAGCTGAACCGGCGCGGTCCCCCCTGGTCCGGCCGTCCGCCGCCGGGAGCATGATGACCCCATGGAGTCGAGCATCACACGGTCGATCAACGCTCCCGCCGAGGTGGTCTGGCAGGTGATGTCGGACGTCGAGGCCTGGCCGGACTGGACACGATCGGTGAGCTCGGTCGAACTGCTCGAGGAGGGTCCGCTGCGGCTCGGCAGCCGGGCCCGGATCCAGCAGCCGCGGCTGCCGACCGTGGTCTGGACGGTCACCGAGTTCGCCGCCGGCCGGTCGTTCACCTGGACGTCGCAGGGCCCCGGCTCGCTCGGCGTCGCGACGCACTCGATCAACGGCGACAACCCGTGCGGGGTGACCCTGCGGCTGCAGCAGACCGGTCTGCTCGGCGGACCGGTCGCCCGGCTCTACAAGCGGCTCACGTTCCAGTACCTGACCCTCGAGATCGAGGGCCTGAGCCGGGCCAGCATCGAACGAGCCGGCTGATCCCGACGCCCGGACCGCGGATCAGGCGAACAGCTCCGTGAGGTTGCGGTCGACCTCGGCGAGATAGGTCTGCTCGAAGCCGAACAGCCCGAAGTGCCCGGCGATGCTGGGCAGCACCCGCAGTTCGCTGCCGGCCACCAGTTCCTGCTCGGCCTGCACGTCGCGGGGCGGGAAGAACATGTCCTGGTCGATCGGCATCGCGAAGACCTTGGCGGTGATCCGGCCGAGCGCGGCGGGCAGGTCGCCGCCGGTGTTGCGGGCGACGTCGCCGCGCTGCCACTTCCAGCCCTGCACCAGCAGCGAGTTCGGGTCCATCGCCCCGAACACCCCGCGCAGGAAGACATCCTTGAACTCCTCGAAGCTGTCCCAGCTGAGGTCGGGGATCTCGATGGTGCGCCAGAACTCGGTCTTCCAGAAGTCGGTCGACAGCCCCATGGTCGCCCACACGTCGGCGTGCCGGGCCAGGCCGCGGGCGACGTCGGTGTTGGCCGCGTACTCGCCGCCGGCGAAACCGGGGTCGTCGGTGATCACGTCGAGCAGGGTCTGTGCGAACAGGAAGTCGTGCGGGGTGTTCTGCGCGGTGCC
>DAIOVT010000306.1:0-5056 GCA_036758885.1 Kineosporiaceae bacterium | reverse complement strand
GGCATGAGTCACTTGTGTTGCGCACCATCGTCTTTCGCGAGGTACAGACCCATCCGGAGGTCGGCGACCACATCCGCCGGCTGCGCTCGGGCATCGTCGACCTCACCGAGACGGTGATCGGCCGGGCCGCTCCCGTGCCGCTCGATCCGGTGTCCCGTCGCGCGGCCGCGACCACGTTCGTCGCCGTGCTGCTCGACCATGCCAACGCCGAACGCTTCGGCGGCTGCCAGACCGATGTGCTCGGCGCAGCCCGGATCATCGCCGGCGGTCTGGCTGCCGGCACCACCGGCACCGAGTCTGTGGACCGTCGCCCCTGAGCTGTTGCGGTCGGGTACCGTGTGCCGCGTCGTGGTGCTCGGGAATCCGGTGCAGTACCGGAGCGGCCCTCGCCACTGTGACCACTGAGTCCGACGATCGTCCGGCACCTGCCGGGGCCACTGGATGCGCGCATCTGGGAAGGCCAGATCGGCGGACGTCGACGTGGGAGCCAGGAGACCGGCCACGACGCGTATTCGTCCACGAGGGTTTGGAAGAGAAGATGCGCTTTCGGCGTGTTCCTGTGTTGTTCACCGCTCTGATCGCGAGCGCCACCGTTCTGGCCGGGTGCGCCGGCGCTCCGGAGGCCGAGACCTCGTCGTCCGGATCAGGATCGGTCTCCGCTGCCGCCTTCCCGCTCACTCTCGACTCCTGCGGGTTCAGCACGCAGATCAAGGCCAAGCCCGAGCGTGCGGTCACCCTGAATCAGGGCGCCACCGAGATCGCCCTGGCCCTCGGCGTCGAGAAGCAACTGGCAGGCACCGCCTATCTCGACGACAAGATCGCCCCGCAGTGGGAGGTCGCCTACAAGGAGGTGCCGGTCCTCGCCCCCGAGTACCCCGACAAGGAGACCCTGCTCGCCGCCAAGCCCGATCTCGTGATCGCCTCGTACGCATCGGCTTTCGACGAGGAGGCGATCGGCAGCCAGCAATCGCTGACCGACGCCGGAATCGCCTCCTACCTCTCACCGTTCGGCTGCGCCGACAAGACCAAGCGGCCGGCGGTCAGCTTCGACTCGGTCTGGGCCGAGATCTCCTCCGTCGCCACGGCTTTCGGAGTGCCTGAGAAGGGTGCCGAGATCAAGCGCACCCAGCAGAACGAACTGAGCCGGCTCACCACCGAGAAGTCCGGCGCCGGCAAGAAGGTGTTCTGGTACGACTCCGGCGACAAGACCCCGACCGCGGGCACGGGTCAGGGCGGCCCCCAGGTGATCCTCGACGCGGTGGGTGCGACCAACGTCTTCAAGGACGTCGCCGGCGGCTGGGGCGATGTCAGCTGGGAGAAGGTGATCGCCGCGGACCCCGACGTGATCGTGCTGGCCGATGCGTCCTGGTCGACCGCCCAGCAGAAGATCACCCACTTGCAGAAGGACCCGGCCCTGGCCAAGCTCCGCGCCGTGCAGGCCAAATCCTTTGTCACCGTGCCGTTCTCGGAATCCACCACCGGCGTGCGACTGATCGACGGCGCCACCGCGGTGGGCAAGCAACTGGCCGCCCAGAAGTGAGCCCCGCCGGGCGCATCACGCGTCCGCCCGCGGCACCCCTGGCACTGTTGTTGCTCGCGGCGCTCGTGCTCACCCTGGTGGCGGCGGTCCGGCTCGGCTCGGTGCACCTGCCCTGGCAGGAGGTGATCGCCGTGATCACCCGGCGTCTGGGCATGCCCACCGCAGCTGTGAGCCTGCTCGAGGACCAGATCGTCTGGCAGCTGCGCCTGCCCCGGGTGATCGGCGCGGCCGCCACCGGTGCCGGGCTCGCCGTGTGCGGTGTGGTGCTGCAGTCGCTGACCCGCAACGACCTCGCCGACCCGTACCTGCTCGGCGTCTCCAGCGGCGCCTCGGTCGGCGCGGTGAGCGTTCTGGTGCTCGGGGTGTCGGTGGCCGCTCTGGGCGGCACGGCGATGCTCACCCTCGGCGCCTTCGCCGGCGCGATCGCCTCGTTGCTGGCGGTGCTGCTGCTGGCCACCAGCCGCTCGGGGGCGCTGCCGACGACGCGGACCATTCTCGCCGGGGTGGCCGTGGGCCAGGCCTGCACCGCGTACACCGCGTTCGTGGTGATTCTCTCCGGCCAGCCCGATGCCGCCCGCCGGGTGCTGAGCTGGACGCTCGGGTCGTTCGCCGGAGTGCGCTGGACACAGGCCTCGGTGCTGTGCCTGGCCGCCGTTCTCGCGCTGCTGCTGACCGGTTGGTACGCAAGGGATCTGGACGCCCTGGCCTTCGGCGAGACCGCCGCCGGAGCGCTCGGCGTCTCCCCCGGACGAATGCGCTGGGTGCTGCTCACCGGCACCGCTCTGGTCACCGCGTGCTTGGTCGCTTATGCGGGAGTGATCGGCTTCATCGGTCTGGTGGTGCCGCACGTGGTGCGGCTGCTGGCCGGGCCCGGGCACCGCCGGCTGCTGCCACTGTCGGCGCTCGGCGGCGCGATCCTGCTGGTCTGGGCCGATGTGCTGGCCCGGATCGTCATGCCGGGACAGGAGATCCCGGTCGGGGTGATCACCGCCGCGGTGGGGGCACGGGCGTTCGCGATGCTGTTGCGCCGGCAGGGGTACCGGGAGTGAGCCGGCGATGAGTCTCGTCGTCCACGGGGTCGAGGTGGTCCTCGACGGACACCGGATCCTGCGCGGTGTGGACGCCGCCTTCGAACCGGGCACCTTCACGGGTCTGATCGGCCCCAACGGCTCGGGCAAGACGACGTTGCTCACCGTGCTCACCGGGCTGCGCCGTCCGACCGCCGGCAGCGTACTGCTGGACGGCGCCCCGCTCGGCGCGCTGCCGCCCCGGCGCCGGGCCCGGCGCATCGCACTCGTCGAGCAGCGGATCGGCACCACCCTCGATCTGAGCGTGCGCGAGGTGGTCGAGCTCGGCCGGGCCCCGCACCGGGGCCGGTGGGGCCGCGACGACGGCCGGGCCGTGACGACGGCGATGGCGGCGACGTCGATCGCCGGTCTCGGCGACCGGTCCTGGCTCTCGCTCAGTGGCGGTGAGCAACAACGGGTTCAGCTCGCCCGGGCGCTGGCGCAACAGCCCGAGCTGCTGCTCCTCGACGAGCCCACCAACCATCTCGACCCGCGACACCAGCTCGACCTGCTGGGCGTCGTCCGCGATCAACGGCTGACCACGATCGCGGCGTTGCACGACCTGAATCTCGCCGCCGCGTTCTGCGACCGGTTGTTGGTGCTGGACGGCGGCCGGGTCGTCGCCGACGGCACCGTCGAGCAGGTGCTCAGCGCCGATCTGCTGCTCACGGTGTACGGGGTGCGGGCCAGTGTCGAGCGGCACCCGCGAACCGACCGTCCGCTGGTGGTCTTCGACGCCGTACCCCGGCCCGGGGAGGCGGCCTCGTGACTTCTCGCACTGCCGGGGATGCGCTCGTCGTGGTGGCCCTGGCCGTGACCGACGCCAATCACCATCAACGGTTGAGCACCCTCGGCGTGCCGGTGGCCCATCTGCAACTCGGCGACCCCTCGTTGACCACGACGCTGGACATGTTGGCCGATTCCGGCGCCGAACGGATCACCCTGGTCGGCTTCTCGGCGACACCGCAACCACCACGGTCGTGGATCCGCCGGGTCGCGGCCCATTGGCTGCGGGAGCGTGAGGTCTCCCGCCGTCCGAGCATCTCGATCGCCAAAGGTGTTCTCAGCCAAGCCGATCCGGCCGCACTGGAAGAGCTGGCCCGATCCGCCGGTCAGATCTCCACCGATGCCGCACCACTGCAGAGCCCGGCCTGGGAGCGACCGCCGCCGTTTCGCCGGCACGTGCTGGTCTGCCGGGGGCCGCGTTGTTCGGCCCAGGGTGGTGACCAGGTCGCCGCGGCCCTCGCCGACCATCTGGAATCGGCCCGGGTCGACGAGGACGAGGCCCTGGTGACCCAGACCGGGTGCCTGTATCCGTGCAATCAGGCCCCGGTGATCTGCGTCCACCCCGGGCCGGTCTGGCTGAACCGCATGCACCCCGACTCGGTGGGTGCCTCGGTGCTGAGCGTCGTCCGGAGCACCTGAACCGGACGGGTGGCCACCCCCGTCGTCCGGTCAGGCCGCCGAGCCGGTGGCCGCCTGGTCGACCCGGCGCAGCGATCGGTCGAACACGGTCAGCCCCAGGCAGATCGCGGCCGCGACCACCATGAATCCGGCGAGCTCGTGCAACCCGAACGTGTCCGCCCGGGCGCCGAAGAAGGCACCGGTCGCCGCGGCCGAGAGCATCGCCCCGAAGTACATGAAGGTCCGCAACAACCCGGACGACGCTCCGATCCGTTCGGGATCGGCCTGGAAGTACAGGCTGTTCTGGATCGCCAGGTTCACCAGGCCCTGCGGCAGCCCGGCCACGACCACGACCACGAGCAGCGCCCATATCGGCGAGTCGTCGTTCAGAGCGAACAGCAGCGCTGCCAGCAACACCTGCCCGGTGCCTCCGATCAGCAGCTTGCGCCGCACCTGCGGACGGCGCCCGACCGCGGCGGCGAGCAACACACCGATGCCGAAACTCGGGATCAGCAACAGTCCCGCGGTGGCCGGGCGCAGACCCCGGCCGGCTTCGAGCCACTGCGTGAAACCGTAGACGTAGCAATAGGAAACGGTGGCCGAGAGCACCCCGCGGGCGTAGGTCGCCAGCAGCGGCGCATTGCCGGCCAGCACACCGACCTCGACGAACGGGATGGTGCGGCGTCCCTCGTACCGCACGAAGAACCACCCGGTGATCACCGCCAGGGCAAGCAGCCAGAGCCGGCCGACGTCCAGCCGCATCAGGAACAGCAGGGTGGCGGTCAGCATCGTCGCGAACAACAGCACGCCCAGCAGATCGAACCGCTCGTGCTTGTGCTCGGACTCTGGCTCGGTGCTGCCGCTCGCACGAGCGGCCCGCGGCAGCACCAGCCGGCCCAGGGCGAAGCAGAGCAGCCCCAAGGGAATGTTGATCGCGAACGTCGTCCGCCAACCACCGGCGTGGATCAGCAGCCCGCCGAGCGTCGGCCCGACGACGGCGATGGTCTGTGTGGTCACCGACAGAGCGGTGAGCACCCCCGCGGGG
>DAIOVT010000305.1:0-5095 GCA_036758885.1 Kineosporiaceae bacterium | reverse complement strand
CACGTAGTTCTCCAGCTGCTGGTAGACGACGTAGTAGGCGATCACGATCACCGCGAACTGCCAGCCGGAGAACAACGCCACCAGGGTGACCACGGCCGCGCCCATGGTCGCGCCGATCAGCGGGATCAGGCCGAGCAGACCGACGGTGAGGGCGAGCAGTGCCGGGAAGGGCAGGCCGAGCATCAGCATCAGCACGTAGGAGAGCAGCCCGTTGACCGTGGCGATCGCGATCTGGCCGGCGGTGTAGCCACCGATCCGGCGGATGATCTCGTCGCCGAGCAGCCGCACCCGTGGACGGCGCGAGTGCGGGGCGAGCTGGTAGATCGCCTCGCGCAGGGTGTCGATCGAGGCGGTGAAGTAGATCGTCAGCACCACCACGGTGAAGACCCCGAAGAAGCCGCTGACCAGAGCCTGCCCAGCACCGAGCACGCCACCGAACAGCTGCATGATGGTCTCGCCCTGGCTGAGCCGGGCCTGGAGCTGCTCGGTCACCGTGGTCACGATCGAGAACCGCTGGTCCAGGCGTTCGAACACCCGGGTGTGCTGCACCGACTCGACCCAGCCCGGCAGCCGGCTGCTCAGATCGGTGGCCTGCTCCACCAGCCGGGGCACCACGCTCATCGCGAACATCACGATCACGGCGATCAGGCTGAGCGAGACCAGGGCGACCGCCGCGCCTCGTCGCAGGCCACGGCGTTGCAGGGTGCGCACCACCGGGTCGAGCGCCAGAGCCAGGAAGACCGCGACCGTGATCGAGGTCAGCACGCTGGAGAGCTTGCCGAGTTGGCCGAGCAGGAACCAGGCCACCAGGGCACCGGTCGCGCCCAGGAAGCCGACGACGAAGGGGTGGTTCTGATTCAGCGGGCGGCCCGGCACGCCGAACCGGGAACCCCGTGCGGGAGGCGCCGGCTCAGCTTCGGCTGGTCCGGCGTCCTGAGCGGTGTCTTTGACGGTGTCCGGCGCAGGGTCAGGTTCAGTGTTCGGTTCGGTACCGGTTTCGGCGTCGGGTTCGTCGGTGCCGTCCGCCGGGGACTGCTCCGGGGCCAGCACCGGTTCGGCGGTGGACGGGCCGAGCACACCGAGGGTCCAGGGGTGGGTGGCCCTGCGGGACCGCTCCTCCTGGGCCTCCCGGCGCTGTCTGGCGAGTTGGTCGGCCACGTCGCGCAACTGCGAGGGACGAATCCCGCGCGGGGTCCAGGGGCTCACCCACCGAGACTGTCACGGCCCCCACGTGCGGTGCACGTGGGGGCCGGACGAACTGTCGGTGTGTCGGCAAACCGTCTCGAAACGGGTCGGGACGGCGCCTCGCCGCGACCGGGCGGTCGCGCTCGGTCAGCGCCGGACGGTCGTCTCCTCCGCCGAGCGGTCGCCCTCCTCGGCGATGTCGCCCGCGGTGAGCACCTCTTCGTCGTTGTCGGCCTCGCGCTTCGCGGCGGCCACCGGGGCGCCGCCGGCCAGGCGCTCCATGCCGGGCACCGGCATGGTGGCGCCGAGCAGCGAGCGCAGCTGGTCGAGGTGACCGGTGATGCTGTCCCGCTGCCGGTTCAGCTCGTCGACCTGGCGCTGGGCGGCGCGGCGGTTGCGCTCGGCCTCGGACTTGGCCTCGGCGAGTGCCTTGTCGGCGTGGCCACGGGCCTCGGCGATCACCTGGTCGGCGTTCTTGCGGGCGTTGCTGACCAGGCCCTTGGCGTGCTCGTCGGCGTCGCGGCGCACCGCTTCGGCCTGCTCGACGGCCTTGGCGGCACGCTGCTCGGCCGCCGCGGCACGCTGCTCGGCCTCGGCCACCAGCTGGGTGGCCTGGGCGACCGCCTGCTCGTGCCGCTCGGCGTCGATCCGCTCGGCCTCCTCGCGGCGGGCGGCGAGGGTGACGTCGAGGTCGGTGGTCATCTGCTCGACCCGCAGGCGGGTCTCCTCGTGCGACTGGGCCGCGGCCGCGCGCAGGTCGTCGGCCTCCTTCTTGGCCGCCGCGCGCAGGTCGTCGGACTCACGCTTGACCGCGGCGCGCAGCTCGGTGACCTCGCGCTCGGACGTCGCCCGCAGCCGGGCGAGCTCACGGTCGACCGTGGTGCGCTTCTCGCTGGTCTCGTGCTCGGTGACCGAACGCAGCTTGGCGGCCTCGCGCTCGGCGACCGCCACCATCTCCTCGGCCTTGCGGGTCGCCGTGGCGACGATCTCCTCGGCCTCGGTGTTCGCGGCCTGCAGAACGTCGGCGCTCTCGCGAGCGGCGCTCGCGGACAGCTCGGCCGACTCGTTCTGTGCCGCCGCGCGCAGCTGGGCCGCCTCGACCCGGGCCTGGGCCAGATGGTCGTCGGCGTCCTTGGTGGCGGCCGCGATCACGTCGCTGGCCTGCTCCTCGGCCAGCCGGAGCAGCTGCTCGATACGGGCGCCGAGCCCGCTGTAGGAGGGACGCTCCACCTCGCGCAGCTGGCGGTGGGCCTCGGCGACCTCACCGGACAGCTTCATCGCGCGGGCGTCGAGTTCTTCCACGCGGGCCCGGGCGTCACGCAGCTGGGACTCGAGAACCCCGATGCGTTCCTCGACCTGGACCTTGTCGTAGCCCCGCATCTGAGTAGCGAAGGGCAGGTTGCTCTGCTCGCCGGCCAATTCCCGAGACCTCCCGTCGACCCCCCCGTGGGGTCTACATACCGCGGAACCGCATGATCGATCCGATATGCCGGGCACGACGAGCTTCGTCACGAACGCCCAAGTCCGACTCCGGCGCTAGGCAGCGTACCCCCACCTTGCCCTGGTGCATGTTGCGATGCACTTCAAAGGCCGCCTGACCGGCCTGTTCCAGGCCGTAGACCTTGGACAACGTGGGGTGGACGACGCCTCTGTTCACCAAATCGTTAGCAAGCCAGGCCTCCGCGTAGTTGGCGAAGTGCGACCCGACGATCCGCTTCAGGTTCATCCAGAGGTAGCGGTTGTCGAAGCTGTGCATGAATCCCGAGGTGGAGGCGCAGGTCACTATGGTGCCGCCGCGCTTGGCCACGAAGACGCTCGCGCCGAAGGTCTCCCGGCCGGGGTGCTCGAAGACGATGTCGACGTCGTGCCCGCCGGTCAGTTCCCGGATGTCGGCCCCCAGCCGGCGCCACTCGGACTGGTCCTGGGTGTGTTCGTCCTTCCAGAACTTGTAGTTCGCGGCGGAGCGGTCCAGCACCAGCTCGGCGCCCATGCTGCGACACAGCTCGGCCTTCTCCGGGCTGGAGACCACACAGACCGGGGTGGCGCCGGCCGCCAGCGCCATCTGCACCGCGTACGAGCCGAGGCCGCCGGTGGCACCCCAGATCAGCACCCGGTCGCCGAGCTTGAGCCCGGCACCGTTGGTGGAGATCAGCTGCCGGTAGGCGGTGGAGTTCACCAGACCCGGGCTGGCCGCCTCTTCCCAGGTGAGATGGTCGGGCTTGGGCATCAGCTGGTTGGCCTTGACCAGGGCGATCTGGGCCAGGCCGCCGAAGTTGGTCTCGAAGCCCCAGATCCGCTGCTCCGGGTCCATCATCGTGTCGTTGTGGCCCTGGGGACGCTCCAGCTCGACCGACAGGCAGTGCGCCACCACCTCGTCGCCCGGCTTCCACACGTGCACCCCGGTGCCGGTGCGCAGCACCACGCCGGACAGGTCCGAGCCGATCACGTGGTAGGGCAGGTCGTGCCGCTTGGCCAGCTCCGAGAGCTTCCCGTAGCGCTTGAGGAAGGAGAAGGTCGAGACCGGCTCGAAGATCGAGGTCCAGACCGTGTTGTAGTTGATCGAGCTCGCCATCACCGCGATCAGCGCCTCACCCGGGCCGAGCTCGGGGGTGGCCACGTCCTCGACGTGCAGGCTGGTCCGCGGGTCCTTCTCGGCGAACGTCTGACCCTCGAACATCCCGACCTCGTCGGCGTGCACCGTCACGGCTCGGTAGTGATCGGGTACCTGCAGCGCCTCGTAGTCCTGCTGCGTGGCCTGGCCGGAAAGAATGGTGTCGACGATCTTCTGCACGGCGGACTCCGTTGTCGGGGGTCAGTCATCGGGTGGGGCTGTTCTCGGTCGCTCTGCCGGCCCGCCGAAGCTGATCGGCTTCGCCATCGCCTGCTCTGATCGAGTCGGCTGATCGATTCGGCGACCGGTTGCAGTGACGCTAACCAGAGCAAGCGGTCGGTGGCACTGGGTGTCAGGTGAGCTGGGTCTCAGCCATACGCGCCCCGGTTGTGGTGCCATCCGGCCCCCGCCGGAACCTCGCCGGACCCCCCGCCGGAACCCGCCGTGATCATGCAGAACTACATGCGCCGTGCATGTAGTTCTGCATGATCACCGCGGGAGGGGCGGGCGTGGGGGTGTTGGTCGGGCGGTTCTGCATGATCACGGCCACGTGAGTGCGGCACATGATCACGGCTGCATGACGTGCGGTGAGTGGTCAGTGGCCGGTGGCCGGCTCGACCAGTTCGACCAGCACGCCGCCGGCGTCCTTCGGGTGCACGAAGTTGATCCGGCTGTTTGCCGTCCCGCGCTTGGGCGCGTCGTAGAGCAGCCGGACGCCTCGGGAGCGCAGCAGGTCGCTCACCGCCTCGACGTCCGCGACCCGGTAGGCGATCTGCTGCAGGCCCGGGCCTCGGGTGTCCAGGAACCGGCCGATCGTGGTGTCCGGGCTGAGCGGGGAGAGGATCTGGATCGCCGAGCCGGAGCCGCCGACCGACATCATCGCCTCCCGCACGCCCTGCTCGGAGTTCACCTCCTCGTGCGCGAGCTGCATGCCCAGCACGTCGCGGTAGAACGCGACGGCCGCGTCGAAGTCGGCGACGGCGACGCCGACGTGGTCGATGGCGAGCAGGAACGATTCGCCATCGACGGCGGCGTCCTGGAAGGGGTTCGTCGAGTCGGTCATGACTCCAGGCTAGGAGCCGGGCGGCGGCGGCGCCGTGGCCACGCTGTGAGCTGTGCCCCGCCGGGAGCTGTTGCCGTCAGGGCGCGAACGGCGTCCATGATGTCTGCCATGACTTCTCGACCGACCTCCACCGTCATCGTGGCCGGTGCCCGGACCCCGATCGGAACCCTGCTCGGTGGGCTCTCGCCGTTGCCCGCGACCGCCCTCGGCGGTGTCGCCATCGCGGGTGCGCTGCG
>DAIOVT010000304.1:0-5111 GCA_036758885.1 Kineosporiaceae bacterium | reverse complement strand
CCTGGGCCGGCGCCGACGGACGATTCCTCGACGAGGTGGCCCGCACCTTCGACGCCGCCGCCAGCACCCAGGTGGTACCGCTGGACTCCTCGGCGTTCTGGCTCGGCGACCGCGACGTCGCCACCCTGCGGGTGCGGCTGCTGGCACCACGCGGCTGCGTCGGCGTCACCGTCTCGAACGCCCGGTTCCTCGATCGCTGACCCGGCGCAGGCCCGGCCCAGACCCGGCGCAGGCCCGGCCCAGCACCCGCGACGAAGGTTCACCTTGTTTCCGGCCCGCCGGCGACGCAGACTGGCGTGATGCAGGCACCCGACGGGGTACGCCCACACGTCGCGGACTCGTGGGTCCGTTCCGTGGCCGCCGGCGTGGGTGCCGATCAGGTCGAGGCACCGATCACGCTCGAGTCCGACAACCTGCTCGATCACCGCCAGGCGCACCCGCTCGCGCAGATCTTCCCGCTGCTGGACGACGTGCTCGGCCGCGCCGCCCGCGAGTGCGACGCGATCATGGCGGTCTCGGACGCCGCGGGCCAGCTGCTCTGGGTGTGCGGCTCGCCGAGCGTGCTGCGCAAGGCCGAGCGGATCGGTTTCGTCGAGGGCAGCAACTGGGACGAGCGGCTCTCCGGCACCAACGCCCCCGGCATGGCACTGACCCTGGGCGAACCGGTCAGCATCGTCGGCTCCGAACACTTCCGCACCTCGGTCAAGGGCTGGAGCTGCGCCGCCGCACCGATCCACGACCCGATCACGCACTCGGTGCTCGGCGTCGTCGACGTCACCGGCGGCGATCAGATCGTCGTCCCGCAGACCATGGGCATGGTGCGCGCGGCCGCCCGGATGGCCGAGGCCGAACTCGCCCGCGAGATGCAGGCCCGGGCGTTCCAGAACAACCCCGACCCGACCCCGGCCGGCCGGTTGCACATCCAGGCCCTCGGACGGCGCGAGGCCCTGGTCACCTTGAGCGACCGGCGGGGCAGCACGATCCGGCTCAGTCCGCGGCACAGCGAGATCGTGCTGCTGCTGGCCTCGGCGCCGCGGGGACTGTCCGGTGACGAGCTGACCGTGCTGCTCTACGAGGACGAGGTACCCACCTCGACGCTGCGGGTCGAGCTGAACCGGCTGCGCTCGCTGCTCGGCGAGGAGGTGCTGCTGTCCCGGCCGTACCGGCTGGCCTGCGAGGTCTCCGCCGACTGGCTGGCCGTCGAGGCCTATCTGAGCGCCGGCGCCACCGGTCCGGCACTGCACGGCTACCGCGGCCCGGTGCTGCCCGCCTCGACCGCCCCGGGCGTCGTCCGGGTGCGGGAGAACCTCGCCGAGGGACTGCGCAGCGCCCTGCTGACCAGCGGTGAGGCCGATCTGCTCTCCACCTGGACGCGTTCGGCGTGGGGCGCCGACGACTACGAGATGTGGCAGGCCCAGCTCAAGGCGCTGGCGCCGAACTCGCCGCTGCGTCCGCTGGTGATGGGTCAGCTGAACCGGCTCGACCGGGACTTCGGCGTCCGGGTGCCGCGCGCCCTGTTCGGGGCACGTACACCCTGGTAGGGCGCCCGCCTGCGACGTCCCGCCGGTTCTCGCCCGTTCCTGGCACGTCCCGATGCAACTCACCGGGCCGATCTGTGGCCCCGGCGGGGCAACCGGACCAGACTTGGATCATCCCGGTGAAGACCCGCACAGGTCCCCGGGGGACCGGTGGGAGCTCCGACGGTGGGGCCCGGTTCACCTGGTGGTCATTCCTGGGAGGAGCGCTGCAACGTCGTTGCAACGTTCAGGTGCCTAACGTCACATGTGAGCCAGCAAACAGCCACCAAAGAGGTTGGAGAAAACCGCATGACTGTTTACGCGAACCCCGGCAGCACGGGCTCGCTCGTCTCCGTCCAGTCCCGCTACGGCCATTTCATCGGTGGTAACTGGGTAGACCCGAAGAAGGGCGAGTACTTCGAGAACATCTCCCCGGTCACCGGGAAGGCGTTCACCGAGATCGCCCGCGGTACCGCCGAGGACATCGACGCCGCCCTGGACGCCGCTCACGCCGCCGCCCCCGCCTGGGGCCGTACCTCGGCCGCCGAGCGCGCGCTGATCCTGAACAAGATCGCCGACCGGATCGAGGAGAACCTCGAGGCTCTCGCCGTCGCCGAGACCTGGGACAACGGCAAGGCCGTACGCGAGACCCTGAACGCCGACCTGCCGCTCGCCGTCGACCACTTCCGCTACTTCGCCGGTGTGCTGCGCGCCCAGGAGGGCGGCATCTCCGAGGTCGACGAGAACACCGTCGCCTACCACTTCCACGAGCCACTGGGCGTGGTCGGCCAGATCATCCCCTGGAACTTCCCGATCCTGATGGGTGTCTGGAAGATCGCCCCGGCGCTGGCCGCCGGCAACGCGATCGTGCTCAAGCCGGCCGAGCAGACCCCGTGGTCGATCCTCAAGGTCGTCGAGGTCATCGGCGACCTGCTCCCGCCCGGTGTGCTCAACGTGGTCAACGGCTTCGGCGTCGAGGCGGGCAAGCCGCTCGCGTCCTCCAACCGGATCGCCAAGATCGCCTTCACCGGTGAGACCACGACCGGCCGCCTGATCATGCAGTACGCCTCGCAGAACATCATTCCGGTGACGCTGGAGCTCGGTGGCAAGAGCCCCAACATCTTCTTCGAGGACGTCGCGGCCGAGAAGGACGCCTTCTACGACAAGGCGCAGGAGGGCTTCACCCTCTTCGCGCTGAACCAGGGCGAGGTCTGCACCTGCCCGTCGCGTGCGCTGATCCAGCAGTCGATCTACAGCGACTTCATGGGCGACGCCGTGCAGCGGGTGAACAAGATCAAGCAGGGCAACCCGCTCGACACCGACACGATGATGGGCGCGCAGGCCAGCAACGACCAGATGGAGAAGATCCTCTCCTACATCGACATCGGCAAGCAGGAGGGCGCCAAGCTGCTCACCGGTGGCGAGCGGAACGTGCTGGACGGCGACCTCGCCGACGGCTACTACGTGCAGCCGACGGTGTTCGAGGGCACCAACAACATGCGGATCTTCCAGGAGGAGATCTTCGGGCCGGTCGTCTCGGTGACCACCTTCTCCGACGAGGAGCAGGCCCTCGAGATCGCCAACGACACCCTCTACGGCCTCGGCGCCGGCGTGTGGTCGCGCAACGGTTCGCAGGCCTTCCGCGCCGGTAAGGCGATCAAGGCCGGGCGGGTCTGGACGAACTGCTACCACGCCTACCCGGCGCACGCCGCCTTCGGTGGCTACAAGCAGTCGGGCATCGGCCGCGAGAACCACAAGATGATGCTCGACCACTACCAGCAGACCAAGAACCTGCTGGTGTCGTACTCCCCGAACGCGCTCGGCTTCTTCTGATCGAGCCCGCTCCCTGAACAGGGCGCTGGGCCGGGGTGGGTGAACCCACCCCGGCCCAGCGCTCCAGCAATGTCGCTCGACCTTTCTGCTCCACCCTTCCAACCGGGCCGGTTCTGACGCACTCTGGTGGCAACCATTCGGAACCGTTCGAGTTTCCGAGCCCGGCTCAGATCACGGGAGAGGCGGTCACCCGAGGTGACAACCGATTTCACCCGGGTCGAGATGACCGACGAGGCGGCGCAGTTGCTGCGCCGCCTCACCGGCATTCACGGCCCGTTGATGTTCCACCAGTCCGGCGGCTGCTGCGACGGCAGCGCACCGATGTGCTACCCGGTCGGCGAGTTCATGACCGGCGACTCCGACGTCAAGCTCGGCGAACTGATCGTGGACGGCGTCGAGAAGCCGATCGAGTTCTGGATGTCGACCGCCCAGTACGAGTACTGGAAGCACACCCACCTGACCGTCGACGTGGTCAAGGGCCGGGGCAGCGGGTTCTCCGTCGAGGCACCCGAGGGCGTCAGGTTCCTGATCCGTTCGCGGCTGATGACCCAGCCCGAACTCGAGGCGTTCGATCTGGTCTGACATGTCACGTTTTGGGCGTTGACCAGGCTTTTCTGCGGTCGGTTGCTCAGATTGTGATCGGTGACGCGTGGATCAGAGGGTGCCTGCAATCGGATCGTGCACATAGCATGGCCTAGCGTCTGCCGTCCCCGGATCGGATTGACGTACCGTGACGTGCGACGAGCTGCAGCGAGTGGGCAGCGAGTGATCGACACAGGATCGAGGCAAGTGATCATGGTCGTCGCGCGCGATCTACGATGCGGAGCAGAGTCGGACAGATGCGGCAGGTGCCGACAGGCATCCGCCGGCAACGGTGGTGACCGGTGATCGCGAACCGGTGATCGCCCGATCGGTCCGATCGGCACCGACTCGGCATTCTGCCGGGCGCTGCCCCTGAACGCCGAAATGGAGGAAGTGCTGGACGCGGTTGGCCACGGCAGCGTACTCGCCGGTCGCTATCGCCTTGAGGAGCGGTTGCAGAGCAACCCCGAGGTCTCTCTCTGGCGTGCCGTGGACGAGACCCTCGACCGTGAGGTCGAGGTCCGGGTCGTCGCGCCGGCACATCCCCGGGCCGCCCTGATGGTGGACGCCGCCCGCCGGGCCGCCCTGGTCGACGATCCGCGGCTGGCCCGGGTTCTCGACGTCGGCGAGACCGACCGGGCCACCTACATCGTCACCGAGTACGTGCAGGGCCGCTCGCTGGCCGATTTCCTGCGCAACGGCCAACTCCCCGCCGAGACCGTGCGCCGCATCGTCGGTGAGGCCGCCCAGGCGCTGGAGCGCGCCGGCGCCCGCGGTCTGCACCACCAGCGGCTGGCCCCGGCCAGCATCTCGATCGTCAACGACGGCACGATCAAGCTGGCCGGCACCGCGATCGACAGCGCCGCCGCCGGTCTCGAGGAGGAGGACGGCGACGACGCCAACCGCACCGACGCGATCGGCCTGGTCAACCTGCTCTACGCGGGCCTGACCGGGCACTGGCCGGGCACCAGCGGGCCGCTCAGCCCGGCACCCCGGGTGGCCGGCCGCGCCGTCCCCCCCGGTGAGCTGGTGGCCGGTGTGCCCAAGGACCTCGACGACCTGTGCAACCGCACGCTCGGCCAGGCGAACGGCCCGCGTACCCCCGGTGAGCTCGCCGCGCAGCTGGCGCCGTGGGCCGCGCCCGCGACACTGACCGACCCGCAGGGCCTGATCCTCGAT
>DAIOVT010000303.1:0-5146 GCA_036758885.1 Kineosporiaceae bacterium | reverse complement strand
GCGCTCGGCTCCGAGCCCACGCCGCTGTCGGAGGACCAGCGCCGCGAGGTGGTGCTGCAGGTGCTGGCCCGTTCCTCACCTTCGGTGACCACCGGTCTGCTGCCGATCGGGGCCTGGATCCTCTACGTGCAGGGACGCATCCCGGCCTCGACGACGCTGGTCGTGGTCTCCACCCTGTCGGCGGCGCGATGGTTCGCCTGGTCGTTCGCCTCGCTGATCTCCAGCGTGCCGTCGGCCCGGGTGTGGACGGCGCGCACCGTTGCGATGGGTGGCGGCGCCAACTACTCGGCGGAGGTGCCCGGGGTCGACATCGATGCCGGAACTGCACCTGAACCCGTTGCCCCACAACGGATCTCACTCGACGAACTGGTGCTGGAGGATTTCACCGCCGTGCACGAGAACGGCGACATCGGGGTGAGCGGGGTCGATCTGCGGGTCCGCCGCGGCGAGCTGGTGCTCGTGGTCGGCAAGGTCGGCTCGGGCAAGTCGTCGCTGCTGCGTGCCCTGGCCGGCATCGTGCACCACCGCGGCACCCTGCTCTGGAACGGCGCCACGGTCACCGAGCCCGAGCTGTTCCTGCGCCCGAACCAGGTGGGGTACGTCGCCCAGTTGCCCCGGGTGCTCTCCGGAAGCGTCGCCGACAACGTCGCCCTGGGCCATCCGGTGAACACCGCCGCCGCGGTCTCGGCGGCACAGCTCGACCACGACCTCGACGTGGCCGGAGACGGTCTCGGCCTGTTGATCGGGCACAAGGGCACCCAGCTCTCCGGCGGCCAGCTGCAGCGACTGGCCCTGGCCCGGGCGCTCGCCCCCGGCACCGAACTGCTGGTCGCGGACGACGTCTCCTCGGCCCTGGACGTCGGCACCGAGCTCGATCTGTGGCAGGTGCTCCGCGAGCGCGGCGTCACGGTGGTCGGCTCGACGTCCAAGCGGGCGGCGCTGGCCCGGGCAGACCGGGTACTCGTGCTGGACGGCGGCCGCCCGGCCGCCCAGGGCACCTGGGCCGAACTCGCCCCCCGCTGGGGCCACCTCGCCGGCTGACCGTGATCATGCAGACGTGATCATGCAGAACTGCACGCCCACCCCAGCACGGCACCACTCCCACACCCACCGTGATCATGCAGAACCGCTCACCCGGCCGGAGTGGAGGATCCCGTGCAGTTCTGCATGATCACGCTCCGGCCAAGCCGTGATCATGCAGAACTGCACGCCCGCGCCCTGGCCGGACCCGGCCACCCGGCCCCCGGAATGCCCCGGCCGGGGGCTCGGTTGCCGCCCGCATGAGAGCTGCTGTCTTCGACGCTTTTGCCACCGACAACTCGACGTTGACCGTTCGCGAGGTACCCGATCCCAAGGTGGGGCCGGGCGCCGTGCTGATCGAGGTGCGCGCCGCGGCGGTGAACCCGGTCGACTGGAAGATCATGGCCGGCTACCTCGAGCCGCTGCTGGACACGATCCTGCCCGCCGTCCCGGGCTGGGACGTCGCGGGCGTCGTCGCGGCGGTGGGCCCGGACACCCCGGAGTTCGCCGTCGGCGACGAGGTCTTCGCATACGCGCGCAAGGACGTCGTGCACGGCGGCACGTTCGCCGAACGGGTGGCGGTACCGGCCGAGGCGGTCGCCCGCAAACCCGCGAGCCTGTCCTGGGAGGAGGCCGCCGCCGTTCCCCTGGCCGGTCTGACCGCGCTGCGCTCGCTCGAGCGGGTCGGCATCACCCCGGCCGACGCACCCGGACGCACCGTGCTGGTGCTCGGTGGCGCCGGCGGTGTGGGCTCGTTCGCCGTCCAGATCGCCACGGCCTTCGGCGCCCGGGTGATCGCCACCGCCTCGACCGCCAACCATGACTATCTGCGCTCGCTCGGCGCCGAGCCGGTCGATTACTCCGGCGGCACCGCGGAACGCATCAAGGAGCTCGCCCCGGGCGGCGTGGACGCCGTCGCCGACTATGTCGGTGGCCAGCTCGAGACCACCCTGGCCGTGCTCGGGCCCGGTGCCGCGCAGACCTCGATCGCTGATTCCGAGGTGATCGGCAAGGGCGGCTCGGTGGTCTGGGTACGCCCGGACGGCGCCCAGCTGGCCCGGCTCGGCAACCTCGCCGAGGAAGGGAAGCTCAAGGTCAGCGTCGAGAAGAGCTTCGGTCTCGACGAGGTGGGGGCGGCGTTCGACGCCAGCCGCACCGGCCGCACCCGCGGCAAGCTGGTCGTCGTGCCCTGAGCCACGACGCCCCCGGAAACCGGCACGAACTGCACGAACGGTGCGAAACCCTCAGCCGCGCAAGCGCTTTCGCAGGAAGTCGAGATCCTCGACATGCCCCTCTGCCGGGGTCTCGATGATGATGTCGCTGCCGGCCTCGGCACAGACCGTGGCGATCAACTCGGCGTCGATGGTGCCGGTGGCGAAGTTGGCATGCCGGTCGGCGCCGGAGTCGAAGGTGTCGCGCGAGGAGTTCGCGTGCACCAGGTCGATGCGTCCGGTGATCGCCTTGACCCGGTCGACGATGTCGGCGAGTTCCTCACCGCCGGCGTAGGCGTGGCAGGTGTCGAGCACGAACCCGGGCCCGAACTCCCCCACCGCGTCCCAGAGCATCGCCAGCCGGTCGAAGCGCCGGGCCATGGCGTTGTCGCCGCCGGCGGTGTTCTCGATCAGGATCGGCAGCGGGAACCCGCCGGCCTCGTGCACCCGCTGCAAGGCCTTGCGCCAGTTGTCGATACCGACCGCGGGGTCGTCCTTGGCGGTGACGTGCCCGCCGTGCACCACCAGGCCACGCGCGCCGATTCCGGCGGCGGCCTCGGCGTGCTGGTCGAGGATCTTGCGGCTCGGGATGCGGATCCGGTTGTTGGTGCTGGCCAGGTTCACCAGGTACGGCGAGTGCACGTACACCGGCAGTCCGCACTCACGCAGCGCCTCGGCCTGCGGGTGCGGCGGCGGCTTCTTCCAGCCCTGCGGGTCACCGAGGAACAGCTGAATCGCTTCGGCACCAATGCTTCTGGCGTTCCCGACCGGGTCCACCTGGTCGACGTGAGCGCCGAGTGCCACCATGATCGAATCTCCTTGCTGCGTCTGAGGCCTACATCTGGCGGCTGCGTCCGGCAGGCCACCGGCCGAGGGTCAGGGGCTCTCGGCGAGCGACCATTCCACGGTGAGGGTCACCTGCACCGAGACACTGCCCGGTTCCAGCCCCACCTCGGTGGCATCAGCGGCCTTGGCACCTCTGAAGCCCATCGCCATCTCGGGCATCGGTCCGGGGGGCGTGAACCCGATCGTCTCGTCGATCGCCCGAACCGGGCCGAGCTCACGGCCCGACAGGGCCGCGAGCTGCTCGGCCCGGGCCAGCGCGTCGGCCCAGGCGGCCTCGCGCGCCGCCGCGCGCAGCGCGGTGTCGTCCTCGATCTCGAAACTGATCCGGTCGAGGCGCACCTCGTTGCCGCCCGCGGCCAAGCCCTCGCCCAGCACCCGGCCGGCCGCCGCCAGGTCGCGCAGGGTCCCGGCGAGTTGATGTTCGCTGCGATAGCCGGTGATCCGCGGGCCGGTGCGTTCGTCCCAGACCTGCTCGGTGTTCAGTGCCAGCCCGCTGGTCACCGCGTCACGCGCGGCCACCCGGCCGGCGGCGAGCGCGGCGCGGATCGTGGCGGCGCTCCGCTCCGACGCCGCCAGCGCCTCGGCCATGCTCGGCCGCAGTACCGACACCGCCAGATGCACCCGCATCACGTCGGGCTGCCCGGCCGCACCACCGACGCCACTGACCTTGATCATGACGCCACCCCGACGCCGGCCTCGTTGCGCAGACCCAGCCGGTCGAAGACCTCGAGCGTCGCGGTCGAGGAGTTCAAGGTGTAGAAGTGCAGGCCCGGCGCACCGCCGTCCAACAGGGTGGCGCACAGTTCACCGGCCAGTTCGACGCCGACCCGGCGCACCGCCTGCGGGTCACCGGCCACCGGCTCGAGCCGGTCGAGCACCGGCTGCGGCATCGGCTTGCCGGAGAGCTCGGCGAACCGTTGCACCTGGGAGATGTTGGTGATCGGCATGATCCCCGGGATCACCGGGATCGCCGACCCGAGCGAGCGCACCCGGTCGACCAGGTCGAAGTAGGCGGCCGCGTCGAAGAAGAACTGGGTCACCGCGAAATCGGCTCCGGCGGCGGCCTTGTCGGCCAGTACCTGGGCGTCC
Organism: Kineosporiaceae bacterium; assembly: GCA_036758885.1. GTDB lineage: Bacteria > Actinomycetota > Actinomycetes > Actinomycetales > Kineosporiaceae > DAIOVT01. Next base: position 980 of record DAIOVT010000303.1, on the reverse strand, counting down.
CGGCCCAGGTCGGGGCTCTCCGGGTGCCCGTCCGGGAAGGCGGCCACGCCGATGCTGAAGCTGCTCACCTCGCGCAACAGCTCGACCAGGTCGATCGCGTGGTCGAGGCCCTCGGGATGCGGCGTCCAGGGCGCGCCCGGCCCGGACGGCGGGTCGCCACGCAACGCCATCACGGTGTTCACGCCCGCGGCGGCGTAGGCGCCGATCACCTGGCGCAGTTCCTGCCGGGAGGCACCGACGCAGGTCAGATGCGCGGCCGGGGTGAGCGTGGTCTCCTGGGCGATCGCCGCGGTGACCCGGGTCGTCCGGGTCCGGGTGGAACCGCCGGCGCCGTAGGTCACCGACACGAACGTCGGCGCCAGCGGCTCGAGCCGGCGCAGCGCCGTCCAGAGCACCGCCTCGCCCTTCTCGTCACGCGGTGGGAAGAACTCGAACGAGAACGACCTCTCGCTGCCGGAGAGCTGCTGAGCCAGGGATCGTGTCACCATGCGCAACAGGGTAGGTGGCCGCCCACCGATCCATCGAACCGAAACTGCCGCTGCGGCGCAGACCGTAGGGTGGCCAGGTGCTTCGCGAACGGATCGACAAACACCTAGAGGCCTTTGTCGCCGACCGCAGCCAGCTGCTCGCCGAGATCACCGAACCGGTCACCGAACTCTCCACCGCGATCGCCGACCTGACCCGCGGCGGCAAGAGGTTGCGAGCCTCGTTCTGCTACTGGGGTTTCCGGGGCACCGGAGCCGAGGACGGCGCGGGCATCATCGCCGCCGCCTCGGCCCTGGAGCTGTTCCAGTCGGCGGCACTGATCCACGACGACCTGATGGACGATTCCGACACCCGGCGCGGCATGCCCGCGCTGCATCGGCGGTTCGCCGCGCTGCACCGCGAGCACGGCTGGAGCGGGGACGCCGACCGGTTCGGCATGGCTGCGGCGCTGCTGGCCGGCGATCTGTGCCTGTCCTGGAGCGAGGAGCTGTTCA
>DAIOVT010000302.1:0-5162 GCA_036758885.1 Kineosporiaceae bacterium | reverse complement strand
CGTCGTTGGCCGCGGGCATCGCCCATTTCGCCGGTCCGGGTGGAACCCAGACCCCGCGCCAGGTCGGTGCCGCGATCGCCGCGACGATCACCGGGCCGTTGTCCAACCGCGGCACCGGGATCGTGTCGGAGTCCAACGCCGACGCCGCGGTGACCGCCTTCCGTTCCGCGTTCGCCGACCTGCTCGGCGCGCCGTCCCGCGGAATCGTCTACGGCCGCAGCGCGACACAGCTGATCTACGACATCTCTCGGGCGCTGGCGAAGACCTGGCGCGAGGGCGACGAGGTGGTGGTCAGCGACCTCGACCACGATGCCAACGTGCGCCCCTGGGTGCAGGCCGCGGCGGCCGCCGGGGCCACGGTGCGCCGGCTCGAGATCGACCCCGTCACGGCCGAGCTGGACATGTCGAAGCTGTCCGAGGTGATCACCGGACGGACCCGCCTGGTCGCGCTCACCGCGGCCTCGAACCTGTTGGGCACCAAGCCGGACGTGCGCGCTGTCGCCGACGCCGCCCACGCCGTGGGCGCCCTGCTCTGCGTCGACGGCGTGCACTTCACGGCACACCACACCGTCGATGTCGCCGCGCTCGGTGCGGACGTGTTCGTCTGCTCGCCGTACAAGTTCCTCGGCCCGCACTGCGCGGTGCTCGCCGCCGCGCCGGAGCTGCTCGAGAGCCTGCATCCGGACAAGCTGCTGCCGTCCACCGACGACGTGCCCGAGCGGTTCGAGCTGGGCACCCTGCCGTACGAGGTGATGGCGGGGGCCACCGCGGCGGTCGACTTCCTGGCCGCGATCGCTCCCGGTGACGCGGTGGACCGCCGAGACCGGTTGCGCAACAGCCTGCGCGCGATCGACGACCACGAGCTGGGGCTGCGCTCGGCGCTCGAGGACGGTCTGGCCGCGCTCGGTCCCGGTGTCGTGGTGCACTCCCGGGCGGCCGATCGCACGCCGGCCCTGTTGCTCAGCCGGCCCGGCCGGAAGACCTGGCAGGCGCACGAGTTCCTGGCTGCCCACGACGTGCTCGCGCCGGCCGGATCGTTCTACGCCTACGAACCGTTCCGGCGGCTGCGGGAGAGCGGACAACTGGACGACGACGGTGGGTTGCGGCTGGGGCTGGCCCCGTACAGCACCCGCTCCGATGTCGAACGGGTCCTGGCCGGCCTGACCGCCTTCCTGCGCGCGTGAGCTCGCCGGGGCGATCGGAGCGCCCGGCCGGTCGCCTGCTCGCGTCCCTGGTCATGTTCCTGGTGATGCTGGGGACGGCGGCGTGCAGCGGGCCGTCACCGTCCGGGAACCCTTCCACCGCAACGGGTCCGGGGAAGTCGCCGGCCGCTGCGACGGGCACCGGGACCGCCGCCGCGATCCGCCGGGACGTGCCCTACGGCGCGGCGGCCGAGCAGACCCTCGACGTGTACGCGCCGTCCCGGACGACGGCCGGCGCCGCACCGGCGCCGATCATCGTCATGGTGCACGGCGGCGGCTGGACGCGGGGCGACAAGGAGAACAGCGCGGTGGTGACCGGCAAGGTCGCGCACTGGGTGCCCGCGGGGTATCTGTTCGTGTCGGTGAACTATCGGCTGGTGCCCGAGGTGGACGTCGCCCAGCAGGCCGGCGACATCGCCGATGCGCTGGCCCTGGTGCAGCGCTCGGCGTCCTCGTGGGGTGCGGACCCGGGCCGGATCGTGCTGATGGGGCATTCGGCGGGGGCGCATCTGGCCGTACTGCTCGCCGCGGACACCACGCTGCAGAAGACGCACGGGGTCGCGCCGTGGCGGGGAACCGCGTCCTTCGACAGCGCCACGCTCGACGTCGTCGCGACGATGCGGGCACCGCATCTTCGGCTCTACGACAACGCCTTTGGCAAGGATCCGGCGTTCTGGACGGCCACCTCGCCGTACCAGGTGCTCGCCGCAGCGCCGGCGCCGATGCTGCTGGTCTGCTCCACCCGGCGCACCGACCCGTGCCCGCAGGCGCGCAGCTTCGCGGCCAGGGTGACCTCGTTCGGCGGCCGGGCCGAGGTCGATCCGGTGGACCTTTCCCACGGGCAGATCAACGACGAACTGGGCCTGCCCGGCCCGCTGACCTCGACGGTCGACGCCTTCCTCGGGTCGCTGGGCTGACCCCGCCGTCGCCCGTGAACCCGGCCCGTGATCCCGGTCCGTGGGTCGGACTAGGCTTCGGACATGACTGATGCCGTGAGCCGGGCCCGCGAAGGAATCGAGGCGATTAGGGGCCAGGAGTCCTGGGCGATCATCAGGCGCTCCACCCGCGCCGGTGACCGGGACACCGTCGGGCTGCTCGGCGGACGCCGCAGCGAGGTCGCCTCGCTGCTCGATGTGCCACTCTCGGAAGGGGTTCCGGACGCCGACCGGGTCGCCGACCGGCTGGTCGCGGTGCCCTACCGGCAGGTGCGCGACCGCGGCTTCCGGGCGCACGACGACGGCACCCCGCTGGTGGTGGTCGACATCGACCTCGAGATCGAGTGCACCGTCGCCGACGTCGTCGCGGCGATCGATCCGGTGCCGGTGGAGTTCGTCGACCGCGGTGGTTTCGAGACCTCGGACGAGGACTACCGCAAGATCGTCGAGACGATCATCAGCGACGAGATCGGTCAGGGCGAGGGCGCGAACCTGGTGATCGGGCGGCACTACCGGGCCCAACTGGCCGACTGGAGCGCCGACGTCGCGCTGACCGTGTTCCGCCGGCTGCTCGAACGTGAGCACGGCGCCTACTGGACCTATGTCTTCTTCACCGGTGACCGCTACCTGATCGGCGCCAGCCCGGAACGGCACGTCTCGATCCACGACGGTGACGTGCGGATGAACCCGATCAGCGGCACCTTCCGCATCCCCCGCGAGCCGGACGCCGACGTCAAGGCGCAACTGCTCGAGTTCCTGCGCGACGAGAAGGAGATCTACGAGCTCTTCATGGTGGTCGACGAGGAACTCAAGATGATGTGCGACATCTGCCATGACGGCGGTGCCGTGCTCGGGCCGTTCCTCAAGCCGATGACCCACCTGATGCACACCGAGTACCTGCTCGCCGGACGCACCCGGCGCGACCCACGAGAAGTGTTGCGGGACACCATGTTCGCCGCCACCGTCACCGGGTCGCCGGTGGAGAACGCGTGCAAGCTGATCGAGCAGTACGAGAGCGAGGGGCGCGGCTACTACGCCGCCGCGCTGGCGATCTTCGGCCGTGATCCCGACGGCAGCCCGGTGGTCGACTCGCCGATCGTGATCCGTTCCGCCGACGTCGATCTCGACGGCAGGCTCAAGGTCACCGCCGGCGCCACCCTGGTGCGTGACTCCGACCCGGCCTACGAGGTCGCCGAGACCCATGCCAAGGCGGGTGGGATCCTCAGCGCGTTCGGGCTGGTGCCCGCGCCGTCCGTACCTGCTGCCGACGTCGCCGAACTGGCCGCCGACGAGGACATCCTGGTCGCCCTGGCGGCCCGCAACCGCAGGCTGTCGACCTTCTGGCTGACCGATCAGGCCGGCGAGGCCGAACCCGACCCGCGCCTGGACGGCAAGAAGGTGATCGTCCTGGACAACGAGGACGACTTCGTCAACATGCTCTGCCACGTGCTGGGCACGCTCGGCCTGGACTGCTCGGTGCTGCGCCACGAGGACTACGTGGACGGCGCCCTCGACGACGCCGACCTGGCGATCGTCGGGCCGGGCCCGGGGGACCCGCGGGACGGCGAGGACGCCAAGATCGCCACGGTGCGTGCCGCCACCGCCCGGCTGCTGCAGCGGCGGCAGCCGTTCCTGGCGGTCTGTCTCGGCCACCAGAGCCTGTGCCACGAACTGGGAATCCCGTTGGCCTACAAGGACATCGTGTTCCAGGGCACCCAGGCCGCGGTGCGCCTGCAGGGCCGCAGCGAGCGGGTCGGCTTCTACAACACCTTCGTCGGCCGGGCGGGCGCCGGTACCGCTCTGCCCGAGGGCGTCGAGGTGGACGTCGACCCCGAGACCGGCGACATCCACGAACTGCGCGGCCCGCACTACACCGGCATCCAGTTCCACGCCGAGTCGATCCTGACCCAGCGCGGCGACGACCTGCTCTCCCGGATCGTCGGCCGGCTGCTGCTGCCCACACCGTCGTGATCATGCAGAACCGCACGAACCCGTGCGGTTCTGCATGATCACCTCTGCATGATCACCGCGGGCCGGCTCCGTGAACGACGACGGCGCACCCACCGCGAGGTGAGTGCGCCGTCGGGGTCGGCAGATGATCAGGGTGCTTCGAAGCCCGCGTCCTTCAGCACTGTGGTGCCGTCGGCGGAGAGCACGTAGTCGACGAAGGCCTGCGCCAGAGCGGCGTTCTTCGACTCCTTCAGCGCGGCGATCGGGTAGGCGGTCGAGGCGTTGACGTCGGCAGGGATCGCGATGCCCTTGACCTTGTCGCCCGCGGCCTTGACGTCGGTCACGTAGACCACACCGGCGTCCACCTCACCGAGGGTCACCTTGGCCAGGGTGGCCTTGACGTCGGCCTCCTCGGTGACCGGCTTGACCGTCAGCTTGGCGTTCTCGAAGACCTTCTTGGCGACCGTGCCGCAGGGCACCTCGGCCTGGCACAGGGCGACCTTCACCCCGGGCTTGGCCAGGTCGGAGAGCTGGGTGATCTTGCCGGGGTTGGCCACCGGAACGGCGATCTCCATGACGTTCTTGGCGAAGTTCTTGGGGTCGGCGGCGTCACCCGCGGCGACCACCGAGTCCATGTTCTTCACCGAGGCCGAGGCGAACACGTCGGCCGGGGCGCCCTGGGAGATCTGCGTGGCCAGGGTCGAGGACGCGCCGAAGCTGAAGGTCACCGTGGTGCCCGGGTGCGCCTCCTGGAACTGCTTGCCCAGGGTCTGGAAGGAGTCGGTGAGCGAGGCGGCCGCCAACACGTTGATCTCGCCGGAGAGCTGCTCGCTGGACGAGGCAGCGGTCGAGGACGAGGAGGACGAGGTGTCGTTCGTCGATCCGCATCCGGCGAGCAGGGTGGTGGCCGCGACGCTGGCGGCAAGGAGTCCAAGTCGAATTCGCACGGCGGAACTCTAACCGCAACATCGGAGAGTTTCATCACTTCTCCCCGAACCTGCGTATTGATAGAGGGAAGATCACCGTGCCTGCGGGTCACTCCTCGTAGGAGTAGCGCCGTCCCGTCCAGGCGTCC
>DAIOVT010000301.1:0-5171 GCA_036758885.1 Kineosporiaceae bacterium | reverse complement strand
TCCGAAGACCGGCCTCAGGCCTGGCGGGGACGCATCCGCGTTCGCCGCACCCGATGGCACGCAGTGCGGGAGCCCCGAATGCCACAGCACTACCCCCTGTCCGCGATCGTCGGATCCGACGACCTGATCCTCGCGTTGGTGCTCGCCGCGATCGCCCCCGACATCGGTGGGGTGCTGGTGCGCGGCGAGAAGGGCACCGCGAAGACCACCGCGGTGCGGGCGCTGGCCGATGTGCTGCCGCCGATCGAGGTGATCGCCGGCGACCGGTTCTCCTCCGACCCGAGCGAACCGAACCCGCTCTCGCCCGACGGACCGTTCCCCGCCGATGCGCCGACCCAGACCCGCCCGGTGCGGCTGGTCGAACTGCCGGTCGGCGCCACTGAAGACAGGGTGCTCGGGTCGTTGCACCTGCAGCGGGTGCTCACCGAGGGGGTCACCCAGTACGAGCCGGGTCTGCTGGCCCGTGCCCACCGCGGCATTCTCTACGTCGACGAGGTCAACCTGCTGCACGACCACCTGGTCGACGTGCTGCTGGACGCCGCCGCGACCGGCCGGGTGAGCATCGAACGCGACGGTGTCTCGGTGGAGCACGCGGCGGCCTTTGTGCTGGTCGGCACGATGAACCCGGAGGAGGGCGAGCTGCGTCCGCAGCTGCTCGACCGGTTCGGGCTGACCGTCGAGGTGGCCGCGTCGCGTGATCCGCGGGTACGGGCCGAAGTGGTGCGCCGCCGGCTCGCCTTCGATGCCGACCCGCAGGCCTTCATCGCCGAGTACCTGGCCGCCGACGATCATCTGCGCGACCGGATAACCGCCGCCCGCTCCCTGGCCGACAAGGTCGAGCTGGACGACGCCACGCTGGTGCGGATCGCCGAGATCTGTGCCGCCTTCGACGTTGACGGCATGCGCGCCGACATCGTCACCGCGCGCGCCGCCGCCGCCCATGCCGCCTGGCACGGCCGGGTACGGATCGAGACCGACGACTTGCGCGTCGCTGCCCGGTTCGCGCTGCCGCACCGCCGCCGCCGCAACCCCTTCGACTCCCCGGGCATGGACGAGGACAAGCTCGAGCAACTGCTCGAGCAGACCGAACCGGACCCCGACCCCGACGATCCCAACCCCAACCCCGACGACCCTGACCCGCAGCCCGACCCACAACCCCCCGGTGATCATGCAGAAGTGCACGACCAGGACGACCCGCACCCCGGTGACCCTGGTGACCCTGGCGAACCGCCCCCCGCCCAGGCCGACCCCACACCCCCGCGTGATCATGCAGAAGTGCACGACCACGACGCTGCCGACCCAGCTGCCGATGCCGATGATCACGACCAGGACCGTGCAGTTCTGCATGATCACGGCAGGACGATGACGGCGGCGCTGGGCGAGGCGTTCCGGTCCCGGGTGTTCACCGTCGACGGTCTCGGCCACGGTGCCTCCGGACGGCGTTCGCGCGCCCGCACCGACACCGGACGGCGCGTGGGCGCGCGCCGCCCGGGGGAGGACGGCGGCACCGCGGGTTCGTTGCACCTGATCGAGACGGTTCGCGCGGCCGCCCCGCATCAGCACGATCGCGGCCGGGACGCCACCACCGGTGGCCCGATATCCCTTGCCGCCCAAGACCTTCGGCTCGCGGTGACCGAGGGCACCGAGTCGAACCTGGTGCTCTTCTGCGTCGACGCCTCGGGTTCGATGGCGGCCCGGCAGCGGATGGTGGCGGTGAAGACGGCGATCCTGTCGATGCTCACCGACGCCTATCAGCGCCGCGACAAGGTCGCCCTGGTCACCTTCCGCGCCGACCACGCCGATCTGGTGCTGCCGCCGACCGGATCGGTCGAGGTCGCGGTGGCCCGGTTGCGCGACCTGCCCGCCGGCGGACGCACCCCGCTTGCCGAGGGGCTGGCCACGGTCGCCGACGTGCTGCGGGTGGAACGGATGCGCGACCCGCGGCGCCGTCCGCTGTTGATCCTGGTCACCGACGGGCGCGCCACCTACGGCGCCGACCCGTTGCCGAGGGCGCACCGGGCCGCGGCGGCACTGGGCGCGACCGGTCTGGCCAGTGTCGTGATCGACTGCGAGAGTGGACGTTTCCGCATGGGTCTGGCCGGGGTGCTGGCCCAGGCACTCGGCGCCGAACACGTGCCGATCGAACAGGTCGACGCCGCCGCGCTGAGCGGGGCGGCGTCCCGGCTGACCGCCCCGGCCCGCCGCGGCGAGGTGGGGGTGGCCTGATGGCGCAGGGCAAACCCGACGTGGTGCCGGACGACGGACTGACCACCCGGCAACGCCGCAACCGGCCGCTGCTGCTGGTGAACACCGGCGACGGCAAGGGCAAGTCGACCGCGGCCTTCGGGCTCGCGCTGCGCGGCTGGAACCAGGGCTGGAGCGTCGGGGTGTTCCAGTTCGTGAAGTCGGCGAAGTGGCGCATCGGCGAGCAGACCGTTTTCGAGCGGCTCGGCGAACTGCACCAGCAGACCGGCGAGGGCGGCCCCGTCGAGTGGCACAAGATGGGTGCCGGCTGGTCGTGGTCGCGCAAGCAGGGCACCGAGGACGACCACGCCGAGGCCGGTGCCGAGGGCTGGCGCGAGGTGCAGCGCCGAATGGCCGAGCAGCGGCACACCCTCTACGTGCTCGACGAGTTCACCTACCTGATCGAACGCGGCTGGGTCGACATCGACGACGTGCTGACCACGCTCACCGAGCGACCGGGACACCAGCACGTGGTGATCACCGGGCGGCGCGCCCACCGGCGGCTGATCGAGGCCGCCGACCTGGTCACCGAGATGACGATGATCAAGCACCCGTTCAGCAACGGCCAGAAGGGCCAGAAGGGCATCGAGTGGTGAACCTGCCCCGGCTGGTTGTCGCCGCCCCCGGCTCGGGGCACGGAAAGACCACGCTGGCAACGGGAATCATGGCGGCGCTGCGGCGCCGGGGGTTGCGGGTCAGCGGGCACAAGGTCGGCCCTGACTACATCGACCCCGGCTATCACGCGCTGGCCACCGGCCGGCCCGGACGCAACCTCGACCCGTATCTGGTCGGTGAAGCCCGGCTGGTACCGCTGCTGCTGCACGGTGCCGCGGAACCGCCTGGCGGTGCCGAGATGGCCGACATCGCCGTGATCGAGGGTGTGATGGGCCTGTACGACGGCCAGCTGGGCACCTCCGGGTTCGCCTCGACCGCACACGTCGCCCGGGTGGTCGACGCCCCCGTGGTGCTGGTCGTCGACGTCTCGCACGCCTCCCGGTCGATCGCCGCGGTGGTGCTCGGCATGCAGGCCTTCGACCCGGCACAACGCATCGCCGGGGTGATCCTGAACAAGGCCGGTTCGCCGCGGCACGCCCGCGAGGTGGTCGACGCGCTGCCCGCCGGATCGGTGCTCGGGGTGATCCCGCGCGACGCCGGGGTGTCGGCGCCGTCCCGACATCTCGGTCTGGTGCCCGCGGCCGAACGGCCCGAGGCGGGCGCCCAGCTCGACCGGCTGGCGACCCAGGTCGAGGCGCATGTCGATCTCGACGAACTGGTCCGGATCGCCTGTGCCGCAACCGATCTGCCCGGTGAGCCATGGTCCGCGGCGGCCGCGGTGCAACCGGTGTCGGGTGCCCCGGTGATCGCCGTCGCCGGCGGTCGCGCCTTCACCTTCCGCTACGCGGAGACCACAGAGATGCTGCGGGCGGCGGGCTGCCGGGTGGTCGAGTTCGACCCCACGTGCGATGCGTCCCTGCCGGCCGGTACCAGCGGGCTCTATCTCGGTGGCGGCTTCCCGGAGACGTTCGTCACCGAGCTGTCGGCCAACACCGTTCTGCGCCAAGAGATCCGCTCGGCGATCGAGGCGGGCCTGCCGACCGTGGCCGAGTGCGCCGGGCTGCTCTACCTGTGCCGCAGTCTGGACGGCGCGCCGATGGTGGGCGCGATCGACGCCGAGGCCGCGATGACCCCGCGGCTGACCCTCGGCTACCGCGAGGCGGTCGAGACGTCCGGCGATCGTTCGGTGGTGCGCGGTCACGAGTTCCACCGCACCGCGGTCACCCCGGGCGCGGGATCGCCTGCGGCGTACCGGATGCAGGGCCGCGACGAGGGTTTCGCCGGGCCGGTGTTGTCGGCGTCCTACCTGCACGTGCACTGGGCCGGCCACCCGGAAGCGGCCAACCGTTTCGCCGCTCAGGCGGCCGGTGTGGCGCCGGGTGCACTGGTCAGGGACATGTCTCCTCGAGTTTGACCACTGCGAAGACCACCGCAGTGCCGGCGGTGAGGGTGGCCCCCGCGGCCGGGGTCTGCGAACAGACCTTCCAGTTGCGATCGACCACCTGCACCCGGTTCTGGCCGGTGGCATCGGTGGATCGGCTGTAGAACATCCGGTCGCCGGTCAGTTGCTGCAGTGCGTCCTGGGCGTCCTGCAGCACCTTTCCGACCTCGTCGGGCATCACCCAGCTCGCCGTCGCCGACGCGCTCGGGGCCGTCGTCGCCGATGCCGAGGACGGCGCCCCGCTGGGCAGGATCGACGCGGGGGAGCCGGTCTGCCGGCTGGGCGACGGCGGAACGGCCGGTACGGACGGCGCGGTGAGCGAGGGAGCACTGCCCGGCCGGCCGGTGACGGTGACCGCCGGCGCGGGGGCGGCCGTGTCGCCGGTGGTGGAGACCGCGCGGATCACCCCGGCGATCGTGCCGATCAGGAACAGGCCGACCACGACCCCGGCCCCGACCAGCACCACGGGACGGCGCCACCAGGGCAGCGCCGGCGCGAGGTAGCCGCGCTCGGGGTCACCGGCATCGGGGCCGGGGTAGCCGTCGCCGCGGTCGTCCGCGAAGCTGCCGGCAGGGGAGTCGTACCGGGTCTCTCGGGGGTCGGCCGAGGGCTCGGCCGGATCGGCCGGCACACCGAAGGGCTGGGTTCGGGTGGGCTGCTCGTTGCGCCGGGCGGGGGCGGTGAACGGGCCGATCCGCTCGGTCGGGGCGTTCGGTGAGACGTCCGGTCGTGCGGGTGGCGGTGGGTCTGCGGCGGCGGCGACGGTGCGCTCGGTCCAGCGGGCGCCGTCCCAGTAGCGGTACCGGCCGGGGTCGCCAGGATCGGCGTACCAGCCGGCGATCGGCAACCCGGGTGACTCGGGCGGGGCCATCAGTCGCTCCGGTGCTGCCTGGGGGCGTCGTCCATGTCTGCGACTGTGACATGCCGGGCG
>DAIOVT010000300.1:3847-5177 GCA_036758885.1 Kineosporiaceae bacterium | reverse complement strand
ACCGACGCCCTGCGCCGCGCGCGCGAGCTGGGGCTGGTGCCCTGAGCCCGCCCGGAGGGGTGGAATCGCGGAAATCACCCTTCCGGGCGATGGCCAGGGCGACCGGGATGGCGCTGCAGTGGCGTTGTTTTCCAACCACAACGAAGGGGGCAGCATGTTCCGCACGATCCTGAAGTACGGCCTGATCGCCGGCGCCATCGTGGGCGCCGCGCTGGTGGGCGTCAGCGTGGCCTACGGCGGACAGCCGCCGCCCGACTGGGGCATGGCCGCGGGGTTCGCGTCGATGCTGGTGGCGCTGTCGGCGGTGTTCGTGGGCATCAAGCACCACCGCGACCATGCCGGTGGCGGCGTGATCCGCTTCTGGCCGGCGTTCGGGCTGGGGCTGGGGATCAGCTTCGTCGCCAGCCTGGTCTACGTGGCGGCGTGGGAACTGTCGATGAGGCTGGTGGGCGGCGACTTCGCGGCGACGTTCGCCGCGCACATGGTCGAAAGCGCCCAGGCCAGGGGCCTCACCGGCGAGGCGCTGTCGGCGGCGGACCGGCCTTCCAGGTCGATGCCACCGCTCGCGTTGGGCGGGAGCGTACGGGCGACATCGGCGCTGAAGGTGACCGGCTGCCGCGCCGGCGTAACCGTCCTCTCCGGCGTCGTCTGGTCTGGCGTCAGATCGAGCGCCGTCGCCCACCAGTAGTGGTAGGCCCAGTCCCAGTGCTCTGTGCAGCCAACGGAGGCAACGGCTCTGATCCAGATCGCTTGCTCGGTGGTGCGTGAAACGGTGAACCTGGCGTCACCCTGGGCGTCGGTCGCCACTGTTGCCAGCAAGGTGTCCCAATCGCGATTGAAGTCGACATTCCAGTTCGGCACCGGATTGTCGTCTTCATCAGTGACGTGAGCCACGAACGGCACCTCAGTCCCGACGCGACTCTCTTCCGGCGCGGTCAGCGTGATGTTCAGGTCGCCATCAGCGAGGTTCACCCAGGTGTGGGTCGTCGACGCGGTCGCCGGTTCAACGTCGGGCCCTTCCTCGCCCAGATCCTCGGTGACCTCGATCGTCTTGCTGTCCCCGGCCTCACCCTCGACGTCGACCCCGGCCATGCCGTCCAGATCGGTCAGGACATACCTGGGTTCGGACTCACCGGTGACGCGGAACTCCAGCCAGGTGTACGGCAGTGGTCGGCCTTGGTCGCTGACGATCACCGCCGCGGTGTGCGTGGCGTTGCCGATCGTGCTGCTGTCGGGGGTGACGAACGTGATGGTCGGCTGCGACCAACGCGCGGCCAAGCCCCCTTGGACGGGGATGTCCACGGTCTGTACGCCCAGGACCTGCCAGCCC